>JBFZEZ010000554.1:0-2925 GCA_041306585.1 Spirochaetota bacterium
ACGTCGTCCGGATGGCCCTCGCCGGACCGCTCGTAGAGGTTGGCGCAGATCGCCATGTAGCCGTGATGCGCGAAGCGGCGCGTGGTCTCGATATAGAGCTCGCTCCAGCCCGGCAGGTGGTGGATCAGCACGACGCCCGGGAAGGGCCCCTTGCCCTCGGGACGCAGAACCTCGGGATGTATCGCATGCAAAAATTCGACAACAGGACAACAGGCATGCATTGGCAATACAACAAGGATGGCGCACGGCACTATGAAAAATATGTGAAAAAGGGGAAACGCATGGATATCGCAGTTGCCCTCGGGGGGAGCCCGGCGGTCACCTATTCGGCAACAGCACCGCTCCCCCCTGACATCGATGAACTTATGCTCGCCGGATTTATTGAAGGGGGGTCGATCGAGATTGTCAAAGCAAAAACCGTTGATCTTTACGTACCGGCGGAATCCGACTTCATTATCGAGGGCTATATTGATCCGGGAGAACTAAGGACAGAAGGTCCGTTCGGGGACCATACCGGTTTTTATTCCCCGGCGGATACCTATCCGGTATTTCATATCACGTGTATAACGGCTCGCAAGGACGCAGTGTACCCGTCAACCATCGTCGGCAAACCCCCGATGGAAGATTGTTATATGGCCAAGGCAACGGAAAGGATTTTCCTCCCTGTGATGAAACTCATTGCACCGGAGATAGCTGACATTCATCTTCCCATGGAAGGGGTATTCCATAATTGCGCCCTCGTTGCAATTGAAAAAAAATATTCAGGACAGGCAAAAAAAGTGATCAGCGCTCTCTGGGGAATGGGGCAGATGGCATCAACCAAATGCATTGCCGTGTTCGACTCGGACATCGATTTAAATGATTACAGTACCGTGCTGTGGAAACTTTTGAATAACGTTGACCCCGGACGCGACATGATGTTCTCGCAGGGGCCGCTCGATGCCCTTGATCATTCAGCTGCTTTCGCGAATTACGGCGGTAAACTCGGGATTGACGCCACACGGAAAACCCGCGAAGAAGGCATGGGACGCGAATGGCCTGACGAGATAAAGATGTCGAAAAATATCATCGAGTTGGCTGACCGCAGATGGAAGGAATATGAACTTTAAAAAGTTTTCAGAACTAATAATGATAGAACAAACCCTCTTCGCCCTCCCCTTTGCATATATCGGTGTTTTATTTGCTGGGGGGGGAAGCCCATGGCAGTGGGCCTGGGTCACCATCGCCCTGTTCGCCGCACGGACCGCGGGGATGTCATTCAACAGGGCGCTCGATGCAGGCATAGATTCGAAAAATCCACGCACCAGTCAGCGCCTCATCCCCAGGGGAGAAGTGACGCCATTATCAGCATGGATTCTTTCATTTTTTTTCTCAGGCCTTCTTGTTCTTGCGGCATATATGCTGAACACCCTTTGTTTCTATCTCTCGTTCCCGGCTGTCGCGATGCTCATGACCTATTCCCTCTTTAAACGGTTCAGCGCCGGCTCCCATTTCTATCTCGGCCTGATCGAAGCGGCAGCGCCGATCGGCGGATACCTGGCGATCAGGCCGTCGTTCGAATACCCCGCTTTTCTGCCGGGATTGGCCATCATGTTCTGGATTGCGGGGCTGGATATTATCTACGCACTCCAGGACATGGCATTTGACCGCGAATCCGGACTCTTTTCCATACCTGCCCGCTATGGAAAAAAAACAGCGCTCGCCCTCTCATGGGGGGCCTACCTGATTTCAACGGCCGCGCTTGCGGGAGCGGGTCTCGTAAGCGGTATGGGAGTCATCTATTTTTGCGCCATTGCAGGAATATCGGGCATCATGATCGCACAACAAATAATTGTTTTTGCTGGTTTAAACAACATCGGTGAGACAATGATACGGGTATTTTTTTTAAATAGATTTATATCACCGATTTTGTTCATCGGCGCCCTGGCGGACGATCTGTTCCGGGCGTTGTAATGCGTAGAGACGCAAAATCTTGCGTCTCTACGGTTCACCGTTCACGGTTCAAACCGCTGCGCCATTGGAATACGGCGGCCGATGCCGAAGGCCTTTGATGTAACCTTTAGCCCGATTGCGGCCTGACGGCGTTTGTATTCATTCTGATTTACCTTGCGAAGCACGTCCCTTACGAGCCCTTCGTCAAAACCTTCTTTTGTTATATCTTCAACGGATTTTTTTTCTTCGATAAAAAGCTCGAGTATCCTGTCAAGCACTGAATACGGCGGGAGAGAGTCCTCGTCTTTCTGGTTTTCACGAAGTTCAGCAGACGGCGGCTTGGTGATGGAATCATCAGGAATGATCTCGCGATCGCGGTTAATATGCCTGGCAAGTTCGTATACCATGGTCTTCGGGAGGTCTGAAATGACGGCCAGTCCGCCCGACATGTCGCCGTATAACGTACAATATCCCATGGCGAGTTCAGACTTATTGCCGGTTGTGAGGAGGAGTGCGCCGGTTTTATTGCTCATTGCCATAAGGATGTTCCCCCTGATACGGGCCTGAATATTTTCTTCCGTGATATCCTCTTTAAGGCCATGAAAAAGAATACCGAGATCTTTTCGGTACTGGTCGAACAGGCCTCTGATAGGGACCGTTTCACAACGGATCCCAAGGTTTTTCGCGAGTTTGTATGAATCATCCACACTTCCTTTTGAAGAATACACGGACGGCATTGTTATCCCGATGACGTTTTCAGGGCCCAGGGCTTGGACCGCAAGGGCCGCAGTGAGTGCTGAATCGATCCCCCCTGAAAGTCCCAGCACGACTTGTGTAAATCCGCATTTACGCACATAGTCATTCATGCCGACAATCAGGGCCTTCCTCACATCCTCGATCTCGCAATCATTAAATACAATTTCCTCTCCTGCATCGGTATCACAAAAAAACAATCCATTCTTAAATCCTTCCCCATGCCCGGTGATACTTCCG
>JBFZEZ010000555.1:0-4652 GCA_041306585.1 Spirochaetota bacterium
AAAGAATGGGGGGATAAAAATCCCTGCAGTCAATTCATCGAAGTGCAATTCCTGTTTTAAATGCATAGAGGTGTGCCCGCACAAAGCGATCCTCGAGCCGCTGAATACGACGTGCGCGAAATGCATCAAGTACTGCATCTCAATGGAAGTTCCGTGCAGTCCCGAACATATTGTTTTTTCTTATGATCTTTGCGACGGATGCGGGTTATGCCTTTCATCCTGTCCGCAGGGGGCTATTTACTGGTTCAGCAGGGGATATAACCGGCAAAAATAATTAAGAAGGGTGTGGTGCAATGAATATTGCGATTGCAAGTGGTAAAGGAGGCACAGGGAAAACAACCGTAGCCCTTTCCCTGGCGACATATGCGGCGAAAGCCGGATCAAAAGTCGCTATCATCGACTGTGATGTGGAAGAGCCGAACGTCAATCTCTTTCTCGGGGCGACCATCATAAAAACGGAGATTTCATCGGTCCTGATACCGTCGGTCGATGAAGGAAAATGTACCGGCTGCGGCGAATGTGAAAAAATATGCGCGTTCAGCGCCATTGTTCTCATCAAGTCGCAACCGTTGGTGGTTCCGGATATGTGCCACTCCTGCGGGGGGTGCTTCCATGTATGCCCTGAAGGGGCAATTACCGAGGTCGGGAAACAGATCGGGGTCATCGAATCCGGCAGAGCCAGCGGGATCGATTATGCCGGCGGCCGCCTGAATATCGGCGAGCATATGGCTCCGCCTCTCATCAGGGAAGTGAAGAAGAAGCATAACGGCCATGAGGTAAGAATAATAGATTCCCCGCCGGGAACGTCCTGCCCGGTGGTAGAGTCGGTGCGGGGGGTCGATTTCCTTGTACTTGTCACAGAGCCGACCCCATTCGGGCTGAATGACCTTCGGCTTGCTGTGGAGATGGCCCGCGCCCTTGCCGTCCCCTTTTGCGTGGTCATCAACAGGGCAGGTATCGGCAATAATGACGTTGAAGCGTATTGCATGGAGCAGGGAATAAAAATTCCTGCGCGGATACCGAATGTCAGACGGATAGCGGAGGAGTATTCACGCGGGGATTGCGTGTCATACATCATGGAGAATTATCCCGGCGAATTAGACGGCATTATGAGCTGTATCAATGAAAATAAAAGAAGTGTAATGATATGATAAAAGAATTGGTCATTATCAGCGGAAAGGGGGGGACCGGCAAAACCAGTGTCGCGGCATCCTTCGCGTTTCTCGCCGGGAAGAGGGCCGTTGCCGACTGCGATGTCGACGCGGCTGATCTTCATCTTGTCATCGAAAGTGAGCCGATTGATGCAGGTGACTTTGAGGGCGGGAAAAAGGCCGTCATCAATACAGATATGTGCGACCGGTGCGGGGTGTGCATCAGGTATTGCCGCTTCGACGCCATTGATGATTTATGCGCCATCGACCCGCTCGCATGCGAAGGATGCGGCGTCTGCGCTCATTTTTGTCCCCGCGGGGCCATCACTATGAAAAATAATATTTCAGGGAGATGGTTCCTCGCTTCCACGCCGCAGGGCCCGTTTGTTCACGCGAAACTTGGCATCGCTGAAGGGAATTCCGGAAAACTCGTGACTGTTATCAAGCGGATCGCACGGGAGGGCGCCCTTGGAAAAAAAATTTCTTTAGTGGTTGTTGACGGCTCGCCCGGCACCGGGTGCCCGGTTATCGCTTCGGTGTCGGGCGCTTCATTTGTCCTGATTGTCACAGAACCGACCATATCGGGGTTCCATGATCTCAAGCGTGTTCATGAACTCTCGCGTCATTTTCGTGTTAAAGCGGGGGTGTGTATTAACAAGTGCGATATCAATGACGAAATGAGTAATCAGATCATGGGGTATTGCCGCAGCAATGATGTTCTGTTGTTCCCGGGAATCCCCTACGACACTGATGTTATACAAGCCCAGATCGCGGGGAAGAGCGTTGTCGAATACTCCAACGGAGATGCGGCTATCGCGATATGCAGTATATGGGATGAAGTGAAAAAGGTAATTAATTGAAAATAACAAAGAATACAGGAGCAAAGTAATGTCTCAAAAAAATGATACTGCCCGGCCGTCGTGCGGTTCGGGCCCGGTTGACACCGTGAAAACAGTCAAAGAAGCTGAAGAAAAATTGGCACTCCAGGAAAATATGGCGAGGATCGCACACAAGATCGTCGTCCTCTCGGGGAAAGGCGGCGTGGGGAAAAGCACGGTTGCCGTTAACCTGGCAGTTTCCCTTGCGGCGAAAAAATTTAAAACCGGTCTTCTCGATATTGACATCCATGGGCCCAGTGTCCCGAAACTTCTTGGGATGGAGAAGGAACACCCCCTGGGAACGAAAGATGAAAAAATTATCCCCCTTCATTATAATGATTATCTGAAGGTAATTTCTGTCGGATTCCTGCTTGCCGACAGCGATGACGCCGTAATCTGGCGGGGACCCCTCAAGTACGGGATCATAAAGCAGTTTTTAAAGGACGTGCTCTGGGGAGATCTCGATTACCTGGTAATCGATTCACCTCCCGGAACAGGGGACGAGCCCCTTTCGGTATGCCAGCTTATTGAAAAAGCCGATGGAGCCGTTATTGTCACGACCCCGCAGGACGTTGCACTTATCGATGTCCGCAAGTCGATAACCTTTTGCCGTCAGCTCGCCATGCCGGTCATAGGCGTGGTCGAAAATATGAGCGGTTTTGTATGCCCCCATTGCGGCAAACAGACAGATATATTCAAAAATGGCGGGGGAGAGGCAATGGCTGAAAACATGGGGGTCCCGTTTCTCGGCAGTATCCCGATTGAGCCGAACATCGCGCAGAGCGGCGACAGCGGGAATCCGTTTAACAGCCCTGATCAAACCGGCTCAACCGCTCAAAAAAATTTTTCACAAATAGTTGAGACTATAATAAAAGGAGCACACGTATGAAAATAGCATTACCGGTCACCAATGAAAAACTTTGTACCCATTTCGGCCACTGCGAAAAATTTGCAATTTTTGATATTGATGAAAAAAATAAAAACGTTTCATCGGCAACGTATATTGATGCGCCGCCGCATGAACCCGGACTCCTCCCCCGCTGGCTTTCTGAAAAAGGGGTGAATTGCGTGATAGCAGGCGGCATGGGGAGCCGCGCGCAGGGGCTTTTTAATGAAAATAATATAACGGTTATAATCGGCGCAGGCCCGGACGATCCGCATATCATTATTAGTAAGTATCTGAAGGGAAACCTTGTTACCGGGGCAAATGTGTTCGATCATTAATTGCTACTCCTTAAATCCCCTTCAGGGAATTGAGGCGCCCGGTTTGCAAATTTTAAATTACGGAGTGTATAGGTGAAATGGTTGCACAGAAGATATTTTTAATAAAGGGTGTTGGTGTACATAAGGACAAACTGGCATCTTTCGAAGCGGCACTCAGAAACGGGGGGATCGAAAAATTCAACCTTGTCTATGTTTCGAGTATTTTCCCCCCTAATTGCAAAATTATATCCAGGGACGAAGGGCTGAAATATCTGAAGCCGGGGCAGATCATTTATTGCGTTATGGCGCGGAATGAAACCAATGAACCGAACCGGCTCATCTCAGCAGCGATCGGGATTGCAACCCCGAAAGACAGTTCGCATTATGGGTATCTCTCCGAACATCACACCTTCGGTCAGACTGCGAAAATCTCCGGCGAATACGCCGAAGATCTGGCAGCCACAATGCTCGCTACAACCCTCGGCATACCGTTTGATCCGGATTCCGCCTGGGATGAGCGCAAGCAGGTGTATACGACAAGCGGCAACATTTTTCGCACCAGCAATATCTGCCAGTCCGCTGAAGGGAATAAAAACGGACTGTGGACCACGGTTGTCGCAGCGGCAATGTTTGTCATAGAAGAGTAAGGTATACACCGCATCGGTAAAGCTTATATGAAAACAGCAGGCATTCAACTCCATCTCAAGGGCCACTGCATCGAAACCGCGGCAAAAAATGAATTTCACCGTTTGATGGACGATTATTTCACCTCATCGGGGGATCGGGTTGATCCATTTATTGAAGAGAAACTGGAACTCCTCCGTGAATTTTTGGATGAATCAGATTTCCCCGGACTGCGCGCTTCTGATGAAAGGCTCGCCGGGGTTCGAGAAGGTACGGTGCAGATTGTCCGCGATGCACAAGGAAAACCAGAATTAAAAAACTTGACAGATTGCGATTGTAAAGATCACAATCATGTCATTCGTTCAAAATTACTCCGCCTGTTCGGGTGGTGGTCCATTTTCGCAGGGGGAATAACTGCGTTCAGTATCTGCCCGATCTGCGGTCAGGCAGGATGTCCTATCGGCGTCGGTACCACTGGAATTATCGCGGGGCTTTTTGCCCTGGTGAAGCAGTATGGAACATATTTTGTAAAATTTTTTAAACGCAGGCCATATACAAAAAATTAATGCATATGATTGTAAAGCAAATTTCATGCAGATTTTTTGCCGCTTTATTGTTAATAATTTTTCTTGTTATAAATGTCGCGGCAGCCGCTCACCACCACAAGGATGAAAAATTTCAAAGCGGCTGCCTTATGTGCAAATATCAAATCGATGGTAATGCACATCATGTCAAACAAACTTTTAAATCCCCGGAACAATTATATTTACCGGAATTTTCGATAACCCACGAATCC
>JBFZEZ010000556.1:0-3321 GCA_041306585.1 Spirochaetota bacterium
ATCCAGGATGATATCGTATGCGCTCACCACTGTCCATGCTGCGACGAACAGCCAGAGCGTGCTCGACACGGTCCCCAAAGCTGGGGACGCAGATACGAGAAAACAGAGAATGACCCTGAACAACATGATCCCCACATCGACCGGTGCGGCAAAAGCGGTCCTTGAAGTAATGCCCGAGATCAGGGACCTCGGCATCGGTTCCCAGGCATCGTCGATCAGGGTCCCGACCACGACAGGTTCCATCGTCATCCTCGATGTTTCCCTTATGGGGGAATACGATGACAACTACATCCATGAAATATTCAAAAACTATTCAAAGATTCATCCGGATATCATAAAATTTTCAGGCAAGCAGCTGGTAAGTAGCGACATCATGGGGAGCACACACTCGGCCATTTACGACTCGTTGTTCACCCACCGCAGGACCTCCAAGCGGGAAAATGAACTTTATACGATGGTTGACATGAACTTCTGGTATGACAACGAATTCGGATATGTGAATGCCCTTATACGGTTATATGACCTGGTGACCGGGCACCGTTGATCGGTTCATTGATCATATGGACGTAGGCGCATAAATAAAAAAGCGGCATCGATTGAACGCCGCTTTTTTTTATTCACCGCAATCGGTTATTACATCACTTCAATCGATTCGTTCAGAATCGAGCTTATATCGAGCGTTACGCCGTCGAATATCACATTACCCTGAATCAGGCCGCCGTTGCTGTAAATGCCTTGGATTACAGTCCTTATTTTTTGTTCCGTGATCTTATCGTTATCTGTAAAAATCAAATCCCCGCCGACAAACAGGAGCTCCTGCAGACCGTTGATATTGGTTAATTGGGTAGTATGTTCAATGATGATACTCCCGGTCACACGCTTCAGGACAACGAATTCATTCAGGTGCACCAGATCGGTATTTCGAATTTCAAGATTGCCGTTGATATCGGTGTAATCAAACCCGGTAAGGCTTCCCCCGGCTCCGTCTATAACAAAAGATCCCTCGTTGATCTTTTTGATCTCCTCCGGTATCCCGTCGCTGTTGCTTGACGACTCGAGAAGTCCATCCATTCCTTGGCATCCCGAAAAGGTCAGCATGCACGAAGCCATACATACTACAATTATTAAATACTTCATCTATCCAACCTCCAATAATTTCTGCGCCCCGTGTAGGAAAATCGTAGAAAATACCGACTGTCATTATAATTCAATGACACTTCCCGCACTTATAAATGTTTATTGACGCTGAAAAATTCGAGAAGACTTTTTAGTGGCAAGTCTCCCCCTCCCCTAGCAAATCATCAGAACTTATTTTTATATAAATAATATAGGAAGAGAAGGCGGATAAAGCAAAAAAAAAGAGATAGTTTAAAACATTATTTTTTACTCACGGAAAATATTAATAAAATTCATAAAGCCTTTTTCGACATCCCCCTGCCGAAAAAGCACTTTCACGACCGTGCCTTTCAGTGGATGCGTTTCAGGGTATTTCATCTCTTTCTCGCGCGAATTAGCCCACTCCCCCTTTACGCGGTAATCGTAAAAACATGAAAAGAGTTTCTTCCTACCTTTGCCGCTCATCACCCGGAAGGAGTGAAGTTCCGGTACCTGTTTTTCGGAAACGATCCGGTTTTCATTTTTCAAAATAATAGTAATCGAAGCCGGACAGTATTTAAATGATTGCACATCCACGGCTTCACCGCGCCACGAGGAAAATTCAATGCTTTTGATTTCGCGCAACGGCACCTTGCGGACGCCGCGCTCTCCTACGGTCGTAATCGCGATACTGAGATATTCAGGGGGAAATAAAAGGCCGCAATCAAGGGTCCCTCCCCCGGCAAAAAAAATCGATACCGGGACCGATCCGTTTTTTTCACTGTCGGCGGCAGTCCCAACCGCCGGTTCATCAGGGGAAACGGGGTCCCGCGCCCACTCAGCTGAAACCCCGCCGGCCAGAAAAAAACAAAGCAAGCATGAAATGATACAATTATACATCCTCAGTGATCTTCTCCATTTCTTCGCGGGCCATCCTGTTCTGGGGATCCATAATAAGAATCCGTATCCAGGTGCTCGTTGCCGCGTCCACATTCTTCAGGCTCTTATATGCCAGCCCCATCAGTATAAGGGCATCGACGAAATGCTTGCGGAGCCGTACCGCCCTATCGGCGGATTGTATCGTCATTTCGAAATAATCAATATAAAAATATGCCTGGGCAAGCCGGTACCAGGCATCGGCGTCCGCCTCATTTCTGGCAAGATAACGCGCATAGTAATCGATTGCGCTGATATAATTGCCGATTTTGAAATAGCTTTCTCCAAGGCTCAGGTTGCAGCGCACATCGTCCGGGTTCACCTGCAGGGCCTTCTCGAATTCTTCAATCGCTTCGGGATAGCGGTGGTCAGAGACAAGTTTAAGCCCGCGCTCACGGAATCGGGTGAGTTCTTCATAACGCGGATCGATCTCGATAAGGAGGAATGCAGTATCGTCCAACGGGTGCTTGCCTTCAAGGTACTCTCTCCACCGTGACAGGATCTCTGTGCGCGCCAGTTCTAACGGAAGGTCGGACGTCTCCATGAAGACATTCCTGAGACGCGTCTCCCCAAAAATTTTACCTTCGGGATTTGATGATTCCGTGATGCCGTCGGTGTACAGGAGGAGCCGGTCGCCGAAATGCAGGCGATCATGCCCATCTGTATACATCGCGTTAGCTTCAATCCTGGAACCCATAAAAAGCCCGTTTGTGTCCCACGCCTCGAGGAGCATTTCCTTCTTTCTTAAAACAAGTGCCCTGTTATGAGATGCATTGCAATATGACACCTCGAAGTTATGGTTGATCACGATAAAAAAGGCTGTCACGAAATCATCGGTTTTAATTGAATCGACGAGGGCCGTGTTGACATGCGAAAAAATGTCCCTGGGCTGCAGATACTTCTGGATCGCCTCCTCGAAACTGATCTTGGCAAGGGCTGTGATGAAAGCGGCCGGGACCCCGTGTCCTGAAACGTCGCCTATAAGCACCCCGAGGTGGCCCCCCATCATCTGGAAAAAGTCGTAAAAATCCCCCCCCACCTTTCCCATCGACTGGTAGTGTGTTTCAATTTTTACCCCTTCATAATACTTCGGCCCTTGCGGAATGATTCCCTGCTGAATATTGCACGCGAGATCCAATTCCTGCTGGATCACAAAATCCTTTTTTTTCATCTCTTCAAGGGTGATCTGGATTTCTTTGGTCCGTTCGAATACGAGTTTTTCGAGGTTCACGTTCAGGGCCAGGAGTTCGCGCTTCATAACATTGATGCGGTCTGCAAGGCCTAAGGATA
>JBFZEZ010000557.1:0-2851 GCA_041306585.1 Spirochaetota bacterium
TTTTTCGGTTTCGCCTCGGCGATCATTCAAGTGCTCCTGATCAGGGAGATTCTTTCGATATTCAGGGGGAACGAGTTTCTTATCGGGATCATTTTCTGCGGCTGGTTCCTCGGGATATTCCTTGGGGCCAGATACAGCTCACCTGCCGATGAGGGGGTCCTCCATCTGAGGATCCGCAGGGCGCTCCTGGTGCTTCCACTCGTCTTTATCATATCAGTATACGCGGCCAATTTCACACAGCTGTTATTTCCAAAACAGGCCGGGACATATTATCCCTTCTCGGTCGAATTTATGCTCACCATCCTTTTTACGATGCCGGTAAGTTTCATGATCGGTTATTTTTTTCCGCCGATTGTTCACCTTGCGTCCCTTGTTCAGCACGAAAAGTCCGGAGGGACCATTTATTACATAGAATCATTGGGCTCGTTCGCCGGGGGTATCGCATTCACCCTCGTAATGGTTGATTATCTCACACCGATAGGAATCATCGGGATACTGTTCCTCATCGCGATCTATTGCTCCGTCAGACACGAAAAAAAGTTTTTCCCCCTTGCGATTATTGCAGTCGCGACCATTGTTTTTTCATCGGCAATTGATGCCGGCATAGTCCGTTTCATCTGGAAAAAAAATCATTCAGGGAAGCTCGTGAATCATGTCCGCACAAAGTACCAGTCCCTTTACATTGAATCCGAGTCCGATCGAATCAATGTCTACGGCGATGGTATCCTTGCATACAGCATTCCCGACCGGTACGAATCAAGAAACATATTTCACCTCATGCAGGCATTGCGCGGTGATCGGAAAAAAATTCTCCTTTTCGGTTCAGGACCAGGTTCGCTCCTTAACAATCTTCTTAAAACCGATGTTTTAAGCCTCACCTACTGCGAACCGGACCCCGGCCTATGGAAAGCTATGGCCCCATACCGGCGTGATATCTACGGAATTTATCCGGAGTCGCCCAAGCTGAAGGTAGTTCTCCAGGACATGATATACCACCTCAACAATACCGATGAAAAATACGACATGATCATAAGCCTTGCCGGAAAACCTGAAAATATAATGCTGAACAGGTTTTTCACCCGCGAATACTATGCACGGTGCAGGGATCATCTTGCACCGGGCGGTATTTTCATTTCTACACTCCCCGGATTCAGCAGCTACATCTCGGACGACAGGCGGGCCTTCACCGCATCGATCTACAAGGCGTTCACCGATGTTTATTCCGGAAATACCTTAACTTCAGGGGAAACCATCTACCTTATCGGGTCAAAAGACAAAGACGCGATTTTCGCTTCATCCGCCATGCTTATAGAAAACTACGCCAGCCGTGCTGTGCTGAATCCGATCCCCGGGATAGAAAGAGAGGTATCGGAAAACTTCAAACCTGTCGAGCTCATGGTATTTTTTGAACAATCACAGATCGATTATTTTAAAAAAATCATCGGCCCGCTCATCCCCGCAGTCAGTGCGAACAGTTCAGCCCATCCGGTCGGGTACTGGCAATACCTTGTCTTCTCAGCATCCATGGAAAATTCATTCATCCACCGCATCATGAAAAGCATCATAGCCCTCCCCCTGATCCTGATGTTCATTACCATCCTGATCGTATTGGATATAAAAAGAAAAAACGGGACCAGACACATGGTGGATGGCATTCTGATCGGAATTGTCGGGATTGCAAGCATGTCGTCAATGGTGGTGCTTATTATGCTCTATCAGAACTTCGAAGGGCTGGTCTATCACCGCATTTCGCTCATCACCGCCCTTTACATGTTTGGGCTTGCCCTGGGGGGATATATTTTTACGAAGAAAAAAATAGTTGGAATACCCCTACTCTTTCTCATGATCGCTGCGTCACTTGTACTTTTCCCGGTGTTCTCAAGGTTCCCATGGCCCCCACTTTTCTGGGTGATGCTTTTTATAATCGCGTTTTTATGCGGCGCACTCTTCCCCTCAATCTTCGCATCAAGTTCCGATGAAGGATATCTGAAAAAAGCCTCGCTTCTTGATTCAATGGAACACTTCGGGGCCATCCTGGGATCGCTCCTTTCGACGATGTTCCTCCTGCCCCTGCTCGGCATACCTGGAACGGTCGCAGTGAATATTGTTCTCACGCTTGCAGGCTTTCTGCTTGCATATACCCGAAGGGCCAGCTGAATTCAACACGAAATCGAAAAAAACGCAATCCATAATCAGGTAAAATATTGTTGACAGTATTCCATCACGGGAGAATATCGTTTTACTTTTATAAGGCTGATCGATGAAAATCAAATGGACGACAAGGCCATACTGAATGAAAACATACGAAGAAACGCTAAACGATCATAACAGACGGATCCTCACCAGAAACATTGCAGGAATCAATATGAGGATTGCGGCATTATCCCTGCTTGCCGTAATGATGATATCGATCCTGATATATTCAATAATTGTAAATTTGATCATTGTGACAGTATTGACCGTGCTTTCAATCCCGGCGTTCATTTCATCATCCAGGGGCCAATTCCGGCGCCTGTCAGCTTTCAAAAAAGACCTCAGGGGGAATATAAAAAAAGTATTCAAGGGTACAATAGCCAAAAAGAATACCGAATTTATATACAAGCGGGGATATCGTTTTCTTCTGACAATAGACAGCACTGTATTTGAAATAAAAAAAGCCGATTACGAATTATATACTACCGGTGATCATATTAAAATTGAAATCGGTCCCCATTCAAAAATACTTGTCGGAATCACTAAATAATATTAGTTAGGCGAAAATCACATGAAACATCTTCATCGCCTGCCTTTCCCAGCCATCTTTTGAAAACGAACAACACTCCCGGGAAAATATTTCCCCAGCATCCTGAAC
>JBFZEZ010000558.1:0-2684 GCA_041306585.1 Spirochaetota bacterium
ACCCGATCAATCCAATAAAACCGGAGTATGGGACGCCAATTATCTGACTGTGCTTCATATGAATAGTGACCCGGCAGCGGCTGGAGGCGACGAGATAAAAGACAGTTCCCTGAACAGCAACCACTTCACAAATGCTTATGGTTTGACTTCCGGAGATTCAGTCAATGCACAAATCGGCAAGGGATTACATATGGTTGCAAAACCAATCCAAAGAAACGGCGCGCTTAGTCAGCCCTCCAGCGTGACATTAAGCGCATGGGTTAATGTTATAGGCGTGCTGCCAGGTAAGGGAGGCGTGGAAGTAATTAACATTAGCAACGTTTGGGGAATACGTTTGTCTGATATCTGGGGGGGGGGAGGCGCTGACGCCTTTTATTGGTATCAGTCAGATATTTCTACTTGGAACGGTATTGCCATCACTCCGCCGGCTAGTTGCGTAGGAACCGGATGGCATCATATTGTTGCCACTTTTGATAATATTGGAAAAACTCAAAAATTATATGTGGATGGAATACTGAAAGCATCAGATATACTTACAGTCTCTGTGGAGTACGCATGGTCGCACCGTACAGCTATTGGGAAACATTCCGATAATGATTTATATGATTATAACGGAACAATCGATGAAACCAGAATTTCAGACATTCCCCGTTCAGCAGAGTGGATAGAAACTGAATACAACAACATGAGTTCTCCTTCTTCGTTTTATTCAGTATGGTAATTGTGAGGTTGTCCCGTGGGGGGAAGGTATTGTCACGGCTTGTAAATTGTAAGATTATTTTTTTAATTCCATGATGAGTTCGTCAATAAACTTCTCGAAGGCGTCGATGTCATCTGCGATTATTTTCCAATTCACAAGCAAACTTTTTTTTAAGATATCGACCTTTGCCGGATCAAGGCTGTACGTGTAGGCATGTCGAAACACATGGCGGAATGCCCGGAGCTCATCGACGAGGGGAATACTGGTGTCCGAAAGAAAACGCGGACGTATCCCCGGGATATCGATAGACATCCTTTTTATAAGCTCACGGTGGAAGGATGATTCCCTGTCGATACTGTTTTCGAATGTATGGGCCGTTTCTCTGAAAAGGTCCTCAAGTGCGCAATACACGTTATGCAATAAATAGGCAGTATAGGTTGCCTGCTCTTCGGTCTGTGTTTCGGACACGGTGATTTTATCCATCATGGCTGCAATCGACTTTTTTTGGGAAGCGATATATCCCTTGAGGAGTAAAACCAGTTGAATCTTCATAGTATCCGCATCCCCCCTTCAATGATTTTTTCCCGAAAATGGCACGACTCGAGCTCGATGAGGTCTATGTCACGATCGAGGAGGTGCTCCAGATCGGCGATAACACGAAAATAGCCCTCTGTAAGGCCTTCGACCGCCACGTCGATGTCGGAGTCAGGGCCAAAGCGTCCCTCAAGAAGGAGAGACCCGGTGAGGAATACGGCCGTGCATTTCCCCGCGAAATATCCGCGCAGGATGTCAGGGATGAGATCACGCACGCGTATCCTTTCACGTTCCAGCGCCGCGCTTTTTTCCTCGGTTATTTTTTCCCAGAGTGAGGTGTCGTATCTGCTTTCAATGTTAAAGATGTCCATAGTGCTATCCTATGCTCACTATATGAATAAAAGAAAGAAAAAAATTAACAATCTTCATAAATTATTTGTATCTGCTCAGCTGTCTGAATCACTGATGGGACGCTGATGAGGTTGATTACGCAGATGAAGAGGGCATGATATTCAATAGTTTTTGCAACGCTCTCACCAAACCGAGGCCCATGGGTCGATCAGGTTCAGTCTGAGCAGGTACACCACGAAGGAAGAGATCGATTACACTCTTTCCGAGATGCCGGAGGTCGTTGAGCCGCTGCTGACCATTTCACTATAGGGTGACACCACAAAGGGCGAGCCGTAACCAATCAATATGATCCGAAATCCTGGGGAACGCGAACAAATATTTCATATAATATACACAGAATCAGCATATATGTTTAAGACAAATTTGTCTGGATTATTTGTCTTATATTTATTCTTCAAACCTTGAATTTTCAAACACAGGTGTATATATTATTTGTATGCACCTGACTACACTATTTATATCGAAAATGTGCAAGGGTTGATTTGAATAATTATTTTATCAGCAAGGAGATTATTATGAAATGGCTGGTAGTCTTAAAATCAACATTCACAGCAGTACTGTTTATCTGTTTGACCTGCGCACTATTTTCAGGGTGCACGTCTGATGCTATGAAAATATTATTCGATGAACCAAAAAAAAGAACGCACGATTTATTTGCAGAATGGATGGGGTCAATAACAATTACTATTGACAGCACAAAAGTTGCCAGCGACCTCACTAATTTCCCGGTATTGGTTTCATTCCCCAACAATGCTTCACTGATGGGGAATGCGAAGCCCGACGGTTCCGATATTTTCTTTGCAGATGAAACAATGACTAAACTGGACCATGAAATCGAAAAATATGACAACTCAACCGGCGGGCTCGTAGCATGGGTCAGGGTCCCGTTTCTCTCAAGCAGCACAGATACAGATATTCATCTCTATTACGGTAATCCTTCCTCACCCGATCAATCCAATAAAACCGGAGTATGGGACGCCAATTATCTGACTGTCCTTCATATGAATAATGACCCGGCAGTGCCGGGAGTCGACCAGAT
>JBFZEZ010000559.1:0-2804 GCA_041306585.1 Spirochaetota bacterium
AAGGCGGTATTTAATCTTGTACATACTTTGAAAGAGAAAGAAGAAAAAAATTTTTTGTATAATATTTTATGAACTTTTTTAATAATTTGTTTAAGACAAAATTGTCTGGATTTTTTTCAAAATTTGAATACAGCCTATTGACTTGGCTTAAATATTTATTATTTTAAAAGTGTAACCGTTTGAAGTGCAATTTACATTCCATTGTAAATTTTGTGAATGTGAAAGATGTCAGTTCGCAAAAGAGATCATTTACCCTGAGGGGGGTTTGCTATTATGAAAAAAAGTGTTATTTTAATTCATATTATTTTAACCACAGCGACGTTGTCACAAGGATTAACACAAAATGTCACTGTCAATTTATTTATTGAAGAAAGGGGAGGAGCATGCATATGAGCTACTATAAAGAAATACGATTTGTAATATTGCTATCGACAATCATATGTGCGTGTCTTATAGCATTGGCCGGGGGCCCTTCCTTTGCCGCTGATGAGGTTTCAGAAGATGACATGAATCGCTGGATCCAGGGAGACAAAAACAAGAAGTATAAACAAGACGAAGAAGCCCGTCTAAAGAAAAAAAAAGTAGAGATAGAAGAGAAGGGAGAGACACTGGAAGAAACTGTTAAACAGCCAAAAAAAGTAGTGACAGAAGAGACACTGGAAGAAACTGTTAAACAGCCAAAAAAAGTAGTGACAGAAGAGCCACTAGAAGAAACTGTTAAACAGCCAAAAAAAGCAGTGATAGAAGAGCCACTGAAAAAAACTACCGGACAGGCAAAAGAGGTAGTGGAACAAAAAAAATTCTATTTTATATACTCCCTGGGCTTCGGTATGTTTAAACTTTTTGATTCCATCGGAGAAGTCCTTAATTTTGGTGGCGGGGTATGCGGAAAGTTCCAGTTCGATCAACTTTATAAGGGCTTGGGAGTCGAACTTGAGGTCGGATATTTATATAATAGTGATAGAGAAAATAAAAATTCCTTTGTCCACCTTGTGCCCGGGACCGCCTCACTGCAGTATAAATTCAACACAAAGATTATATCCTACTTTTTTAACATCGGCGCGGGCTGTTCCTATACAATGTATCATCTGCCGATGCGTTCAAAAGCAAGTGTAGATCCGATTATAAGCGCTACCGTGGGTATTTCCAAAACAATAAAAAGTTTTGTCATTGGTACTGAATGTAAATATTATTACTTTTTCGAGTCATTGAGTGCCAGTGCGATCAGTATTCGCCTTTTTGTGGGAGGGGTATTTTAGCCCCGCGGGCCGGACGCGTTCTCTTTCGCCAAGCCGGTGGTGTTCGTGATCGGGAGCACGGATGAAACAATCGACCGCGGCCGCATGGGCATTCCCTCTCCGCTGTATGACCTTTCTCCGATACTGCCGCTTGTCGGCAGCATGCTCATAGCCTCCTGCAGGAAAATTTCAAGTGGAAGATATTTTCAGGACATTGCGAATTTTTTTTGCCTGGTACTGATGAAAAAATTATGAATAGATACATACGATGGTGCGCGACTACAGCCCAATACATTTGTTATTGATTAAAAAACAATGTATACATGCAATGGCAATCAATCAAAGTTACGGAGACTGTTCTATGCCCAACTGTAAACGACGCGGTTACTGCTGCAAAGATGTCCGTCTTGCCGAATCCCCGGACATCTTACAGAAAGCCTACGAATACTGGAAAAAATCGAAGACTATCGATCCGAACTTCTCTGAGATTTTTCTTATATATCCCATGCTGACCTTCCTGTTTGAAAATCAGCAGGAGGACCTGCCGTATCACTACCATTGCAAACACTTCATACATGAACAGGATGGAACCCCGGCGTGTTCAATTCATCCGATCCGTCCCCGCATGTGCAGGGATTTCCCCTTTTATAGCGATGTTGAACACCTTGATCGGGAGGGGCCGTTAAGCCCGTATGAAGGGTGCGGATATAACGACCCGGATTAGTTCCCATCCCCGGCACTCAATACCCCCATTTGTTCCAATTGTTTGCTCTATCTCCGTCTTTTCCCGTGATCCCGATTTTATCTGATACACGATAGTATTAATAAATTTTTAAATTGACATTCTTGTTGTACGTATAATAAATAAAAAAAGAAATCAAAATGCCCTGTTCGTTTTCATGGCGCCATCAGACTGCACTGACGTCATATGGCGTGTGATTATGCATCAAGCTCATAATCATGAAAAATAGTTTTTACTTAAAAAGGGAGAAAAATCATGAAAGCAAAAACTTTCAACCATTTCTGGACAAGTAATCATCTGGTTCCCGTTTTCATTATCGCCTCGCTTCTTGTATTTTCGCGATGCGACTCGGACATCGAGGCGAATAAGTACAATATTATGTCAGGCGGAATAAAGCGCAGCTATGAGCTGGCAGTACCCTCGGGATATGACGGCGAGGCGCTCCCCCTCGTTCTGGACCTGCATGGCGATTCTTCGAATGGCTGGCAGCAGGCGCTTGTAATAAGCCATATGCGTGAAATCGCAGAAAAAAATAACTTCGCGGTTGTTCACCCTAACGGCAAGAATGGCGGGTGGAATACTGAAGAAGACCCGAAAAAACCCAATGACGTTCTTTTCCTGACTGATGTGGTTAAGGACATAGTTTCCAAAATAAACGTTGACTATAACCGGATTTACGCAATGGGGTTTTCTAGCGGGGCTCAGATGTCGTCAACCCTCGCGTGCCGGACTGACTTTATCGCTGCGATTGCACCGGTTTCCGGGGTGCGTTACCGGGACAAGTGTGCGCAGCGTTCAATTCCAGTAATATCATTTCATGGGAC
>JBFZEZ010000560.1:0-2687 GCA_041306585.1 Spirochaetota bacterium
ACTTACAGATACTGATCCGCCGCGGGGGCGCCCCGTCGGGGGCGGCGGGGTTCATCGCAAATAATTTAGAAGTATAAACATTCCATTACGAACATCTGTAAAATTCTATTTTTCATGGGAAACCCTGAGTTTTCAACACATGGTAAAGCACCAATTTATGGAGAGGACAATGCCTGTCCCCCCGAACCTCCCCTTCGCTTTGCGATGGTGTCGTATTACCTTCTCTGGAGTGATCGCTCTATGGGTGTGCCACAGCAGCGGGGGCGTAGGCATTACATGCCGTAGCCCAAAAAGAGCGTTAAGAAAAATATTGTGAGGATTTCCCTTGAAAATTGAATTAAACAGATGTTCGTAATGGAATGTTCATACTTCTAAATTATTTGTGATGAATCCCACCGCCCCCGAAGGGGCGCCCCCGCGGCGGATCAGTATCTGTAAGTATATTTGCAAAACACCGCACTGCCCGCCGTGCCTCGGAGAGGCCCTGAGGCGGGGGACCATCCTAAAATAGGATGGTTTAATGATTTTCATGGTTCGGGTGCGAACTCCCATTCATGCCCGTTTCTACTAAGCCGCGAAAATTCCTTTTTATACGGGTCTTAAAAACGTAACGAACAAAAAAAATCAGAACCTGAACAGAAGAATGCCTCCCGATCAAAACAATTATTTGGGAGGTTTCTGGCGTTGCAACAACTGGACTTCCCGGATAATCTCGCGGTGGAATACCAGAAGCATATCACTGATCATGCCGAACATGAAAATTTCAATGCCCACAACAATCAGGAGTACAGTGAGGATTGTGAGGGGGATATGATCGATGCCCTGCAGCCACTCCAGGAAGACATATACACCGGTCAGCATCCCAAGAATTGAAGTAAATACCCCCAGCAACCCGAAATAGAACATCGGGTTGTTTACCCGGGCCAGCCGGTAAATGGTACTTACGATCTTGATCCCATCATGAAAGGGGGAGAGTTTTGTTCTTGTTCCCGGGCGGCTGGAATATTTTATGGGCACGACCATTACGCGTTGACCGTTCCGTACAGATTCAACCGAGATTTCAGTCTCGATCTCGAATCCTTTCTCCTTTAAGTTCATCTGCTGGATGGCAAGGTGGGTGAATGCCCGGTACCCGGAAAGAATATCATGGAGATCCCGGCTGTGAGCGACCTTGAAAAGAAGATTCAGCATATGGTTTCCAAAAAGATTGAGACGTGAAAATGCACCTTCCTCCGCATTGACAAGGCGGTCGCCAATGACCTGATCGAATCCCAGAAACAGGGGGGTGAGCATTTTCTCTGCGTCTCTCGGAGCGTACGTGCCATCGCCGTCCAGCATAAGTATATACGGTTGTTCGATGACTTCAAAAGCCTCAATGATGGCATTTCCTTTTCCTTTACCCGACTGCGTACGAACAGTCGCACCTGCCTCCCTGGCGACTTTGACTGTGTTATCTGTGCTTTTACCATCAATTACAAGAATATGGTTATATCCCAATGTCCTGAACTCATAAACAATCTTCCCAATCGTCAGATCTTCATTTAAAGTAGGAATTAAGATGCAAACCTCATCTTTTTCAAATTTCATTAACATAGTATTTTTAATCGGGTAACATAAGTGCTTCTATGCATATCCCGAAAAAAGGACTTCGGGCGCTGGGCATTGCAGAAAGCTACACCGGACGATCTTTATCACAACTGGCGGGAGTAGTGATGCGAAAAGATCTTCGCATAGACGGTTTTATCTTTTCCAGGGTCACTGTCGGGGGGATGGATGCTACTGAATCTATTCTCAAGATGGTAGATGAGATTGAACGCAGCGATATTAATGTCATTATGCTTTCAGGATGTGTTATTGCCTGGTTCAATATAATCGATCCTGCAAAGATCGCACAGCATACCGGAAAACCGGTGATCTGCGTAACTTATGAGGAATCAGATGGACTTCTCGAAGATATCCGTCATCATTTTCCTGAGGATATCCAACGAATCTCCGCGTACAGGAACCTGGGAGAACGCAGTCGGGTAGATCTTCACACAAAGCAGGCGATCTTTATCAGGTGCTGGGGAATTGAAGATAGCGACGGAGCCCGTCTCTGTAATGATTTCACGGTGGAGGGGAAGATCCCGGAGCCACTCCGTGTTGCAAGACTGTGCGCCAGGAAACTGGTTCCCTGTCCCTGAAATCGGGAGAATTGTACTCTGCTCAGTGTTAAGACAGAAAAATTACCACCATTGGGAAAGAATATAATTTTTCCGCAGTAAATCAATAAAGAGGTTAAAAAAATGTCAATGCTCGTCAAATGCCGTCGATATGTCTGTCTTGAGTGCCACTATATCTATGATCCTGAAAAAGGAGATCCCAAAGGGGGAATTCCTCCCGGCACACCCTTTGAGGAACTTCCTGACACCTGGCGCTGTCCTGAATGCAAAATCCTCAAGGTAAAAAAAGGTGTGTTCAAACGACTGGAAGATTAATATAACTTTGAGGGATGGGCAGAGGCTATTTGTAACTGAATATATGCCGCGAAATGATTTCATTCCCTTTTTTATCAAAAATATCCACCTGAACCCTGTCGCCAGGATGAAATGTCCCGTCAGTGAAATCGATGCGGATCATCTCTCCGGGACTCCACGTCGCACCTGAACATCCCATACCCCCCATCCCCCGCCCGCCCCCCTCGACTG
>JBFZEZ010000561.1:0-4723 GCA_041306585.1 Spirochaetota bacterium
GGATTTTTATCCCCCCATTCTTTTTGAAATTGGTTTTATCTTCTTCCATATTATAATATCACGCCGAATGTGTATCTTCTCGCGGTCATGATTACCTCCATCAAAAGTATGAATACCTGCAATTAAAATTCAAACGCCGACCCAACGTTTGCCCCTACGAATTCTTCTTTGAATTCAGCAGCGAATCTGCATGCAACACGGAAACCGGTGCAGTGCGATACCCCGATCGTCTTCACCCGGTATCGGCGCAGGGTTGCGATCGAGTGTGCGATATAATCTTCGGGGGCGTTTTCAAGGTGTGTGCCGCCTATCACTGCGTGAAATTCCTTAAGTCCTGTCTTCTCCGATATATCGTCTAAAATTTCGACGATTCCGGCATGTGCGCATCCGAGTAGCACCACCGGGCCTGTATCGGTTGTAATAACAAGGGAAAGGTCATCCAGAAAGGGATCGTCAGTTATCACGTTATCAATCTTCTGCTTGAGGCGCGTATCCCAGGTTTTCCATCCAGCCGGCCTCTTGACGTCCGCAATGGCTGAAATTTTTTCTGTTATTTTATTAAATCCCCGGACCAATTGAAAATCGGCACCTGCTTTTTCATATTCCTCCTTCGTCGCCCGCATTCCAATGGACATTTCTATGGGTATTGTGCCTGTCGGTATAACAGCCCGCTTGTCGTTAAATGCCGCGGGATGAACGAAAACTGGTGTTTTCACAACCGCATATGGGAGTACGGCAAGCAGCCCCCCGGTATGATCGTAATGACCGTGGCTCAGAATAATGCGCTTGATGGCCCCGATATTTTTGCCCATGACCTTCATGTTGTTAACGATACCGAGGCCCTGGCCCGTGTCGAAAAGTGTTGCATCATCGCTTTCGATGAGAAATGAGAGACCGTGCTCCCCGATAACAGGGAAGGGTACGGGGACGTTGTTTTCACAGATTACGGTTATTTTTGTCTTCATGAATATATCCGAATATTGTATTGAATATAGTTTATATAATATTTGTTATACCATGCAATTCTTATAGCACAGGGTTTCAACCCTTACATGCATGACCCCTATCCTTAAATTCCTTCCTATTGCTCCGAGCCTTTTTCAGGGTCGGTTTTTGTATTATCAGCGAGAGGGTTCTTCATGCGCAGCCAACCCGGGAGACCGGTTGCGTAAAACCAATGTCTGAATCCCCTACCTCGGCCTCGTAAGCCTGCTCCCCCTCTGTGGTTCCCCGGGCCACGGCCTTCACGCCCCGCCGTGAATTCCGGTGCCGCATTCCCACCGCATGATCCGGCTCCCCTGCCTGTCCTGGGCCCTTTACCAGATGGTCCTGTTCTGTCTCCTCGTGGCATACTTTTTTCCTCCTCACTTATTTATTGCAGGATTTATCCATATACCTGCATTCTTTTAAATTTCTTGATTCGTTCATGAAACAATTTTTCGACTTCGCCAATCTCCTGCATTATCTGCGTGTAGCGGTCCGAGATATGCATGTCTGTATCCGAGCATGCGAGGGAGTCGATTGTTTCCGAGCATTGTGTTATTTTTTCCTCAATTCTAATGTCAAGTTCGCGAATGGCTGCCTCGTCGGTTGCGGAAATCTTTTCAAATTTATAATAGATCTCATCTATCGATTTTTTCATATCGTCCGTGATGCGATCCATCCGTTTTTTTATCGACAGTATCTGCGATAGGAGCTTTTCTCTTCTCTCATCCTGTGCCTTGTTCAGGCAGGTCTCATTTTTTTTCCGGAGTCCGTTCATACACTCCAGTATCCTATCACGTATCATATGTTCACCTTCAGAAAGGGGATACTCACCGTAACCGTTAAAATCGTAATGTATCTTCGATGTGTTCATTTTTATCACCCCTGCTTTTGTTAAGGTATGCGCGATCGCACTCTCGCTGTCAACCGGTCCGACTAGGAATGGTCACCAGTGCCCCTCCACATTTGCCGTTGGTGCCTTCTGCAGCGTACCGGCGAGATAATTATTGATCGCGTCCTGGACCTTTCCGCCTGCGCCGATAAATATTTCAATCCCTGCTGCACTGAGGGCCGCATGTGCCTTCGGGCCAACATTCCCGGTGACGAGTATTGTAACCCCGGCATTAATGACCGTTTTCGCAGCCTGAATGCCCGCCCCGGATGGCGACTCCATATTTTGCTCATTATCGATAAATCCGCATTCCCGCGTTTCGGGATTATATATAATGAAGCCCTTCGCCCGCCCGAACCTCTCGTCGACAGCCGAATTCAAATACATGCCATCGGATGTGATCGCTATTTTCATTGTTTGTCCTCCTTAATAATAAAATGCTCCTTTCTGCCACAACGGCCCCTGCGCCTTCCATCTCCGCAACCGGGATTTCCAATGGGTGATACGTGCAGCTCATTTTTTATGTACAGACAAATGACGTCGTCAACCGCTCCGTTTACCCATGAAATAAGACTGATACCCCTTTCGTTGATCAATCGGGACACGAAATCGCTTACTGCCCCTCCGATAATGACCGAAACACCCAGCTCTTTCAACTTATCCACCCTGAAGTGTTCGCATTCTGCGTGTATATCGATAACGAGTTTCTGCTTTATCTTTCCGTCTTCTATCTCATAGATCGCGAATTTTTTCGCGACATCGAGAAGGGGCGAGATGCGTTCCTGGAATACCGGAATTGCTACCATCTGACTTTTCATATAGATATATATTGCAATTACCATGCCAGTTTTTGATTCTTTTCTTTATATGTTATAAATATACGTTCCAGATGGTGATATCTGATGTAATTATCAAAAAAATATCGGATGCTAGGGGATTAGGAAGGATTTTTCCTGAAAATGCCTTTTGATAAGACATCTCTTATTATGGGTGAGGATTCAGTTTTTTAAGAAAAGAAGTTGAATATGACAATTGCATTGCATAATGCAATGCAATTGTGTGGTATTTATTGCATTATGCATCATCCGTTATAATGAATCGCCTATGTTATACTTCTTCATCTTCCGCCATAGTGTCGATGTGTCTATGCCGAGATCATGAGCGGCTTTCATCCTGTTTCCGCCATTTTTTTCCAGAGCGCGCAGAATATAAATACGCTCCATTTCAGCAAGTGTTATTTTCGTGTTGAAGGGCATTTCATCCTGCCTTAAGGTTTTGGGAAGGTGCTCACGGCGGATCTAGGGTTCGCGGCAGAGGACGAAGGAGTGTTCGACAATATTTTCAAGCTCGCGAATGTTCCCTGGGTAGTCGTAATCCATGAGGATGTTCATGACATCGTCAGATACCCCCTCGATATGCTTCCCTTTTATCGCATTATATTTATCGATAAAATGACTCACAAGAAGCGGGACATCCTCTCGACGCTCGGATAGCGTGGGCATTTTAATATTTACTACATTGATTCGGTAAAAGAGGTCCTCCCTGAATGCACCCTTTTTGACCTCATCGATAAGAGTTTTATTCGTTGCCGTAATTATGCATACATCGGCTTTTACGGGGGCAGTGCCGCCGAGGGGTTCGTATTCCTTTTCCTGTAAAAATCGAAGGAGCTTTGCCTGTATCGCGGGGGACACGTCGCCGATTTCGTCCAGAAAAAGAGACCCCCCTTCGGCGAGTAAAATTTTCCCCGGTTTATCTTTTTTTGCGTCGGTAAATGCCCCGGCCTTGTAGCCGAACAGTTCCGATTCGAGAAGGTTATCGGGGACTGCGGCGCAATTGATCACTACGAGCGGTTTCGATCTTCGCGGACTCAGCGAATGAATTGCGCGTGCAACGAGTTCTTTCCCCGTACCGCTCGGGCCCTCAATAAGCACCGAACTTTCGCTCTCGGCGATATCGGGTAAAATGCCGAACAGTTCTCGCATAATTATGCTTTTCCCGACGATGTCCTCAAAGGTGTATGCCGCTTCGATTTCTTTTCGGAGGGTCTCCAGTGTCGTTATATCCCTAAAAGTTTCAACCCCGCCGATGATCTCGCCGTTTTCGCCTTTCAGCAGGGCCGTGCTGACACTGATGGGAACACGCTCCCCGCCAGAATTCACTATATAAATCGTTTTATTGATGACGCTTCTGCCTGTTTCAAGGGTCTCCTTCATGGCGCACGAATGCTCGCAGATGTTAGCGTGGAAAACCTCGAAACAAAATTTACCGATTACATCTTTTTCACTCACCCCGAGAATTTCCCCGGCCATACGGTTCATGTACGTAATTTTGAAATCCGGGTCGATCGTGAACACGCCGTCCGCTATGCTATCGAGAATGATGTCGGTCTCATTTTTTACTGACATGTTTTAATTGCCTTTTATCGACTCCCGTTGATAAATTTTGTCATTGACAGAATTTGAGCATATGCCCAATATAGGAAATATGTAATTTTTGACAATATATTAATATATTTCAATGTCAAAATATTATCAATTAAATTTCAAGAGTTTACTAAATGCCGCATAAATTTAATCCTGCTAATATTGCTAAATTAGATGATCCTGAAAGGAAAAAGATACTGCCTCGTTGAGGACTTTAATGATCATTTCTACATAATAACAGCACATAAAGGCTGGATGTAATAAAAGGAATATGCAATAGATCCATGTCCGGAAGTAAATGCTGCAAAAAAATCGGCTCTGTTCCGGAAGCAATTTAAGATAACTTCTGAAGAGCGGGTCATCCCTCCGGCAGGGTGCGGATGCAAATCGAACATCGTGCAAATTCTTTCCCAGATGGGAG
>JBFZEZ010000562.1:0-7266 GCA_041306585.1 Spirochaetota bacterium
TTTTTTAATCATCTTTTCAATCAAAAATACTCATGCAGCTGACAAATTATTACTTAACAAAGAAAATACCAACGGCAAATTGATTGGAAAATATATTGAATATTTCGAAGATACTTCTAAGAATGCCACGATCGGCAGCATTTTGAATGGCAATTATGACAATAAATTTACACCCTCTAAAAAAGATTCGATAAATTTCGGTTTTAATACAAATCCTTTCTGGTTACGCATAACTCTGGACAATCCTGAACAAAAAAGTAAAAAATTTTACATGGAAATTGGTTATCCTTTGCTTGATGATGTAAAAGTTTTCAGACTCAATTTAAAAAAAGCGCAGTCCATTTATTCCGCCGGCGATACTCGTCCATATAGGGAACGTGAATATAATAATCAGAATTTCATAGTCCCATTAGATCAGGAGCCAGGTGAAAAAACATATTATATCAGGGTCCGAACAACAAGCTCTGTCAATATTCCTGTTAGTTTCTGGACATGGGACCTTATGGACAAAAATATTGTTAAAAATGTAGGCCTCAATTGCCTATACTATGGTTTTATTCTTATCATGATTTTCTACAGTTTTTTTGTATTTGTTGGTTCCCGTGAGCTTTCATACTTAACCTATTCAATATATCTTGTATTTCTTATACTGGCAATGCTTGTTCTCAATGGCTTTGGATTCAGATTTTTATGGCCTGACACTATGTGGCTCAATGACAGCACACCGCTCTTTATGACTCTGGCCAATGCTGGTGCCTTTTTATTTGCAATTGTTTATCTTAATACATGGAAGAAATCCCCGATTTTGCATAAGATTTGTATTTTCATGCTTACAATAAATATAATCATTGCTGTAATTTCATACATGATTCCTTATTCCTCAAGTATTCGAATTGCTACACTTTCACAAGCTATTGGAATAATTATTCTTCTTGCAATAAGTTTTATCTATTTAAGCAGGGGAGATAGAGCAGCATACTATTTTGCTCCATCATGCCTGGCTATGCTTTTTGGAGCTGGTATAATGACTCTCAGGAATGCTGGCGCCATTGCTGATTCTCCTTTTGCAGCCTGGGCGCATCATATTGGTACAGCTTCACAGGTTACCCTATTCTCACTGGGGCTTGCAGATAAACTGAATTCATTAAAAAATAGTCTTCAGGACATGAATCAAAACCTTGAAATAAAAGTTGAAGAACGAACTGAAGAGCTCAAAAGTGCAATGGGTGAATTACAGGCAATCAATGAAAAGCTTATACAGACCCAGGATGCTTTATGGGGGGAGATGGAGCTTGCTAAGAAAATTCAAACAGTACTACTCCCCAGGAAACCGCAGATGAAAGGTTTTGAAGTGCGCGGATTTATGAAAACTGCCAGTGAAGTCGGCGGAGATTATTTCGATGTAATCAATGTCGCAGACAAAGACTGGTTTGTCATCGGTGATGTTTCCGGTCATGGAGTCACTGCCGGTCTTGTAATGATGATGGTCCAAACAGCAATACATGTTGCATTAAAAAATAATCCTGATGCAAAACCTTCGGTTATACTGGAAAATATTAACGAGACCATAAGTGATAACATTAAAACTATGGGTGAAAACAAATATATGACCATCACAGTATTTGCATATCAAAATAATGGTAAGATAGAATTTTCTGGACTTCATCAGGATATATTGATCTATCGTTCAAGCACAGATGAGCTGGAAGAAATTCCTACAGAAGGATTCTGGATCGGCATTATGAATGACATCAAGGGAATGGTTCCGGATAACTCACTTTCAATTAATATTGGAGATGTTATGCTTCTATTTACAGATGGAATCACGGAATCAGTAGATGGGGAAAATAATATGTATTCCAAAGAGAGACTGATGGAAGTTTTTAAAACTTGTGCAACCGGATCTACTGAAGATATAATTAATCATATAAATAAATCTCTAACAAATTACAATTGCAATGATGATATTACAATGCTTGTGTTAAAAAGAGTTTCTGCAGATTAAATATTGCCTGTGATAGACACCATCGTCATTAGATTCATAAAAAATTTTTCTATAGCATTTCACGAATCATTTAACCCTTACATGTCATTCCCGCGCAGGCGGGAATCCAGGGGTACCCATCGTTCCCATTCGTATTAATAGTAAACGAACAGGGGAATGAAAATTTTTCAGAATTCAAGACGTGCACCCTGGAAAAAAAAGCGCTACATCCCTCGCAGTCCAAACGCGATTATCACTATTTTTCAAAATCACTTTGAGGATTTCAAGAATAACTATCCCGCGCGCTACGAGAGCGAATATGGTAAGTACCGCCTGGATCGCATCGTGGAGTTAGTCGAGGGATTGCTCGTGTGGAGAACGTTAAGGTTTTTTAACGCGGAAGATTTTATCGCAGAAGTCAGGCAGCACATCCCGCTGCCGCGGGTGAGGCTCGTGCGGTAGTATGGGTTGTACTCGTCGCAAAGCAAGGAGAAGTTGGCTGAAATGGACTATGTCGCAAAGAATGGTCCGGAAGGATGGAAGCACGGTCATGGTGAGCGCGGCAAAGAAGAAGAGCCGGTACCGGAACCCGCAGCCCCCGCAGTGCTTCCTGCAAAAAATGGCCGGAAGCGTTTGGGCAAAGCTGATTTCGAAGAAATATGAAGTTGGACCCCTTGTGTGCCCCCGGTGCGGCCACAATATGAAAATAATCGCTGTTATTTTTTTATAATTTCGAATTTTGTAATTGATTTTTTGGGGTCTTTGATTTTACTTGTGCCGATCTCTTGTTCCGAACAAACATCGTGTAGTCGGAGAGATTGAAATGAAAAATGAGGGACGATCTGTCAGAACTGAAATAAGATCACTGTGAGATCAAAGACGGAGGAAGGGGATTGGGATTGGGTGTGCCAATCCCGCTTCCTCACAGAGAAAAACACCCATAACGGTTTATTCATGGAACATGCGATGAAACAATTCAAGAGAAGAGGATGGAGTGTCGGCATGGTCATGCTCATCATGGTGTGTTGGAGTATATCGTTTGCCGCTGAACAAAACCTACAGATTGTCACAGATCCCCAACAACCCCCGGGAAATTTTCTGGATGCACAAGGGAAACCCATCGGACTAATGATCGATGTCGTGACGGAGATTCAGAGGCGTTTAGGGACAACCGATCAGATTCAACTGATGTCATGGTCGCGGGCGATGAACACGGCAAAGACCGAGCCAAATGTCGTGGTTATGAGTTTGGCGAGGACGCCGGAACGGGAAGATCTTTTCCATTGGATTACGCTCGTGATGCGTAAACCCTGGGTGCTGTATGCCAAACGGGGGTCAGGCATCAGAATTAAGACGCTGGATGATGCCAAAAAGGTGAAAGTGATTGGGGTTATACGCGCTGATGTTCGAGGCGATTGGCTCAAATCACAGGGATTTACCAATCTTGAAAACGTCACTGAACTGAAACAAAATATTAAGAAATTGCTTGCTGATCGTGTGACCCTCATTTTCTCGTCTCCACAAGATGCCTCATGGTTCTGCAAACAACTGGGAGTGAATATGAACGACCTTGAACCGGTTTTAACTCCGAATTTTTCACTCTCTTATATTGCGATGTCGAAAAATGGTACATCGTTGGAGATTGTGAAAAAATGGCAAAAGGCGGCGCAACAGATGAAAGATGACGGGACATTTCAAACATTAGCGGAGAAATGGGCACAGTACACTCAGGAACAACTTGGTATTGAGTGCCAAGTGAAGAAGGGTGCGCTCAATTTTTGGAAAGAATGATTTCTGAAGTTCATCAGAGAAAAGAACTCGCTAACAATCCAGGAGTTGTTCTATCTGATCAAGTAAAAAGTTTAGATTGGTCATCAATGAATATTGAATATATAGCAAAAGCATCAGATTCAGAACTAAAAGAAGTACTCGATACATTGAAGGTTTTGTTGTTTTAAAACGACTGTAAATAATCATTGGAAAATCCTCAAAAAAATCGTCTGAAGAAAAGATTGAAATGTATATAAATGATGACCTTGCTTAATGGCTAACAAAGCATGTAATTACTCGAAAAACCAGAAATTATGAATAAGGCTCTTCCCCTTTTTGAGCGGGTAAAAAAAACTAAGATGCAATAGTTTTTAATACCTGTTGACATGAAAACCAAATTAAAATCTTGACAATATTATAATATTTTTTATGTGTTGTATTGTTTGGTGATTCAAAAATAAAAAAAAATTCAATCGCATTCTGAATGTTTTTCAGAGTATTTATTTAATACGTTTAATGCAATAAAAAGGGAGATTGGTTGTGCGGAATACTGCCTGGGGTTCCGGGTTACCGGTGCAAACGATTAATAAGAATACAATTATATATATACCGGTGTGTGTTAGCGAATAACCGCGATTTGTCATTATGTTCCTGCTAAGAGACAAAAAAGAATTCCGCAAAGTGTACGAGGAGTTTTATCCGTTTATTTTCGGAATACTGTACTACCGCCTTCGGAACAAAGAGGATGCAGAAGACATCTCCCAGGAGGTGTTCGTCAGGTTTTTTAAAAATTTCAATAAAATTGAAAACTTCCGCGCTTGGCTCGTTACAGCGATGAATTATGAAATCACCAATTATTACCGCAAGAAGGGGAACACGTCGTACGACAACATCGACCCTCTCAATTTTGAAACAAACAGCAGCTATGTTTATGAGGATGGCTGCCGCGAAACCATTCTGATCATCCGCGATGCCATACACAATATGAACAATTTCAGCGGCGGCGATGAAAAGACCCTGTTCGACCTCATCGCGATACAAAAATACTCCTTGAGACAGGCGGCGCGGTTCCTGGGCCTGAGCAAGGCACAGGTTGAATACAAGTATCGCAAAGCCCTGCGGCGCATCACCGATTACCTTAAAGAACAGGGAATTTATAAGGCTGGTGACCTCCTATGAAAAATAAGTTGACTGAACAGGCGGCACTCGAAAAACTTTTGAGCTCGCATCATCTTGACCAGCCGATTCCTCCCGAGATCAGGAAGTATATTATCGGTTCCATGGGGCGCAATTACCTTTCACTGCTCCGATCAACGGGTCAGTATAACCTGTTTACCGGCCTGTATCTCACCTGTTATTTTTTTATTAAAAAAAACGGGGTGATTCTTGCGTTTTTAAAATGTTTGCTCGGTGCGGCCGCGGTTGCAACCCTATCGTATGCATCGTATCGTGCATATGAGAAATATACCGGTTCTGGTCCTGCGCACAAAAGGGAAATCCCGGCCGTATCAATTGAAAAACCACAGAATCAGCCTTACGCCGGCCCGGCAGGGAATAAAAATGTTTCTCCGACTTTTACAATGAATCATTTTGAGGGTGAAAATTTTTCTGAAGAAATTCTTATGGAAACGCTATCAATTTTTTTAGAAGAATTTCGCCGTACAAGGGGGATTGGCGCCGTCTCTCCAGCGGGAGCGGAAGCGCCCTTCGTCATCCACGGCACGATTGAATCGTATGGCGGATCATATGCTATATTCATCAAGGTCATGAGAAAATCCGACAAGTCGATTGTTTTTTCTTCAAAACAAGTATTTTCTGACAGGGAAAAACCGGGAGTCGCCGCGGTTTGGCTCGCCCGAAAAATTGCCGGTGAGGTCCGTTAGTGGATGTTCGGCAGTGGAGAAGTGCAACGTTCGTCACATGCATTTCTTTACTAATGATCGTTCGACCATGGATGCTTGACGCATATGCCCTTGAGAAACGTACAGCGATGATCGCAGTATTCGATGTTGCCGGAAAAGACATTCCAGTCTCAATCCCCCGTATCGTGAGGCATTTAATTGAAATTGACCTTTGTCATTCAGGAAAGTTTTATGTGCTCGAGCGGGAGGATGTCGATAAGGTCTTCATTGAAAGAAAAAAAAACGGCCCCCCGAATTCGGATGCAATGCTCATGACAGGGAAAGATCTCTCTGCGGACTTTATTGTCGTGGGGAGCATCCAAAACGAGGGTGATTACAGGCTTATCATAAGAGTTGTTTCAATTGATAAGGGTGTGATCGTATTGGCTTATTCGACCCGATTCAGTAACGAGTCGAAGATGGAAGCGAGGGTCCAAAGAATAACCCGCAGGCTGGTCCCTGATCTATTGTCCTACATAAAGAATGGTGTCAAAAAAAATCGTTCGACCCTTTATGATATAATCGTTTATGCTCATTTTATTTCACTTTTTCCCTTAAGGGACTTTGCGGAAATTGTCCGGCCCGGATTCGGCTTGAGCGTCGGGCTCATGAGTGAGCATGCCGGCGCCGACAACCTTCTTATCGGGTTTGAGACAGGGTACCAGCGGTTTTCGGGTGTGCGGAATGCCTCGGACAGTTGTGCGTTCATTCCTTTTATGTTTATTGCAGGATATTCATTTCACCCGGTCAGGGAGTTTTTCATTGCTCCCCTGTTGGCGGCAGGCATGAATATTAATATCTTGAAACATGGGACCGGGTATGGTTTTTCAATGAGAGAAAATTTCGAGACCATTTCTGTCAATCCCCTTATTCGTGGGGGGCTGCTGCTCGGTTTTGTACCGATTACCGATATGCACATCCACGCGGCTTTGGATTATTACGTCGCGTTTGAGCAGAAAGGGATACTTGATTATCTCGCGGCCAGGATAGGCCTGGCATATATTTTTTAGCGCTCCACCCAAAAAAAAATTAAGACAAAACCCTGTATCTTCATTCTATATAGCGTGCGAGTGCGGTGCGCATGCTGTTATTCAGCTGACTGAGCGTTCGAAAATAAAATAATGTACAGGAGAAGGCGAGATGGAGTCAAGGGATACTATTAATAATGAGAAATTTGTTCAATGCTATATGAAATATAGCATTACTATTGCCCGCTATCTCAGGCAAAATTTTATCGAAAATTTTGCTGAGGCGATGGAAATGTCGCATGATATATTTGTCAGGCTTTACGAACGGAATATTCACCTGGACCCCAGCAGGGAAGGGATGTATACTTACCTTGTCCGCATCGCCCGCAATCACGCGATTGACATTTTTCGAAAAAAAAAGATCCGGGACGCGGTTGTGCGGACTGTCCCCTTCGAGGACGTTGTCCCGTGCGACCAATTGTATAAAAAACTTGAGGATGCCTATATCGATGGAGAGGTAATCATTAAGCTGCATTACGTAATCGTGTAGATCTCGGAAGAAAAATAGATTTAATATTTCAGGAGCTTCATGAGGTGGAAGAGCAATGCTGTCATTATTCGTGATTACGGCTGGCACTGGTTT
>JBFZEZ010000563.1:0-5175 GCA_041306585.1 Spirochaetota bacterium
AGGTTTTGGAAGAAGTTATATCCGAACATCCAGTGCTTCTTAATCGCGCACCTACACTCCACAGGCTTGGTATTCAGGCCTTTGAGCCGGTCCTTGTAGAAGGAAAGGCACTTAAACTCCATCCACTTGTGTGTCATGCGTATAACGCTGACTTTGATGGAGACCAGATGGCTGTACACGTTCCCCTATCTCCGCGCGCACAGCTTGAATGCTGGACCCTTATGCTTGCATCGCATAATCTTTTGTCCCCGGCGAATGGTCATCCGGTAGTTTCTCCAACACAGGACATGGTCCTCGGTATCTATTACATGACCTCTGAGATGGATGGTGCACCCGGTGAAGGAAAATATTTTGACAATGAAATGGACATGTTCAGATCGATCGATTATGGACAGATTAAGTACCGCACGCGAATAAAGTTTCTGAGAAATAATGAATTTTTGTTAACCACTGCCGGGAGACTTGTTTTTAACAGTCTTTTACCTGAAGGGTATCCATACGTGAATCACGTAGAAAACGATAAGGAACTTGCTCGGATCATTTCAGACGTGTTGCGGAAATACGGCCCAAACAAAACTGTCGAGATGCTCGATAACATTAAAGAGCAGGGTTTTAAATACGCCACGATATTCGCCCCAACAATTTCGATGTCGGACATTATTGTGCCGGAAGTTAAAAAAGACATTATCGAGGTTGAGGATAAAAAGCTCGAGTCGATCGAGAATGAATACCGGAATGGATACATTACTGATGAGGAACGTTATAACCGGGTTATCAACCTCTGGACAAACGTCAATGAAATCATTGCTGAAAAGACTTTTGAAGTTCTCAGCAAGAGTCAGAACGGGTTTAATCCGATACACATCATGGCCCAGTCAGGAGCACGGGGGAGCAAACAACAGCTTCGTCAGCTCGCCGGGATGCGGGGTCTTATGGCAAAACCGAGCGGGGAAATCATTGAGGTTCCTATTAAAGCGAATTTTAAAGAGGGCCTCACCGTACTCGAATATTTTATCTCGACGAATGGAGCCAGGAAAGGTCTCGCTGACACCGCCTTGAAAACTGCAGACGCCGGTTATCTAACCAGAAGGCTTGTTGATATTGCACAGGACGTTGTCATAACAATGGAAGATTGCGGGACCACAGTCGGTATAGATATTTATGCGATTAAAGAAGGTGACGACGTTATTGAGTCCCTCGGTGACCGTGTTCTGGGAAGGACCCTCCTCTATGATTTGTTGCATCCTGTAACGGGTGAGATAATCGGAAAAGGTGATGAAGTCATCGAAGAGAGAGCCGCAGACATAATTGACCAGCTTGATATCGATGCAATAGAAATAAGGTCGGTGCTCACATGCGAGGCCCGTTATGGTGTCTGCGCAAAATGCTACGGCAGAAACCTTGCAACAGCAAAAACTGTTGATCTGGGAGAGGCAGTAGGTATCATCGCCGCCCAATCAATTGGACAGCCGGGCACACAGCTTACAATGCGTACCTTCCACATCGGCGGTATTGCATCGCGTTCTGTTGAAGAGAGCGACATTAAGCTCAATTACTCAACATATATTAAAGAATTCACATCAAAAACAATTAAAACAGAAGAAAAGAAAACCATTTCCGTCCGCCGCGGTTATCTGATGATTCAGCGTGTTATATCAGAGACAAATATTAAAACTGAAGCCGATTTTCTTGTAAATGACGGAGACAAGGTTTACGCAGGTATACCGATTGCACGTACGCCTGAAGGTGAGAATATAACAGCCAAAAATTCCGGGTATGTGAAAATTGATAAGAAAAAAGTTTATATCCTCGGGGACCCGCATTCATTGCCGATTAATGTCGGTACTGAGATCCATTGTAAGGAAGGGAAATTCTACGAGAGAAATGAACTGCTCGCATCCTTCGACCCGTGGTTTGAACCGATTCTTACCGAGATAAAAGGCCGGATTGAATTCGTCGACATAGAACTCAACAAGAGTATGCGGGAAGAAAATGACCCGGCATCCAACGTAACCAAGCGCGTTATTGTTGAGTATAAAACCGAAAAGCTTCAGCCTCGAATTAATGTGTATGGGACTTCAAGTGACCCTATCACATACCTTTTGCCGAAAGGCGCGCATCTTATGATAAATCATAATGATAAGGTCAATGCAGGGGTCGTACTTGCCAAAATTCCGCGAGGCGTTGAAAAGACTAAGGATATCACCGGTGGTCTTCCCCGTGTCGCAGAACTTTTTGAGGCCCGTGTTCCCAAAGATGCCGCAAACCTCTCCGAACTTGATGGATCGATAACCATCGGCGATACAGTAAAAAATAAACGCCGGATAATGGTTACAGGTGATGATGGAGTCCAAAAAGAATACAACATTCCAATTGCGAAATTTCTCCGTGTTCAGGACCGCGACTGGATATCGAAAGGTGAGAAGTTGGATGACGGTCCTGTGGATCCTCATGAAATTCTCAAAATAAAGGGGCCGCGCGAACTTCAAAAGTTTCTTGTAAACGAAATCCAGGAGGTATATCGTCTTCAGGGTGTCGCTATAAATGATAAACATATTGAGACGATAGTGCGGCAGATGCTCAGGAAAGTGAAGGTCTCCGATCCTGGAGATTCGACTTTCGTCATCGAGCAGATTGTTGATAAATTCGATTTTATCGATGAAAACGATCGTGTTTTAACTGAAGGTGGAAAACCGGCATCAGCAATTCCTGTTCTTATGGGTATTACGAAAGCCGCGCTCAATACCGAGTCGTTTATTTCTGCAGCTTCATTCCAGGAAACAACAAGGGTTCTTACTGATGCTGCGATAAAAGGGAAGGTTGACCAGTTAAGGGGCCTTAAGGAGAACGTCATTATCGGCCATCTTATTCCTGCCGGTACCGGTGTACGAGAATATCTGAATGTCAATGTATGTCAGAATGAGCCTGGTGATCTTGACGCAGAAATTTCGGAAGAAGAAAAACCGAGGAAGCTTAAGGATGATGGTGATGATATGGCTCTACTTAAAGAAGACATGTCGGAGATAAATATTGATTAATTTTGAATTAGTATATGCTGAGTGGAGAATATTAATTTTTAAATTACTTGACAAAAAATGCCCAAAATTGGCATATACGATAGAATTTGATAATCAATATAATTGAAAATTATGATTTACATAAAATGATAATATTTTTTTTGGAATTATAGAGGAGAAACGATGCCAACAATAAATCAGTTGATTCGCAAGGGTAGAGAAAACAAACATAAAAAATCCAAATCTCCGGCATTAAAGCAATGTCCGCAGAAACGTGGTGTATGTACAAGGGTTATGACATTTACTCCAAAAAAGCCCAATTCCGCACTAAGAAAAGTTGCTCGCGTGCGACTAACGAATGGAATTGAAGTCACTGCATACATACCTGGCGTTGGCCATAATCTGCAGGAACACTCTGCTGTACTGATCAGAGGGGGGAGGGTAAAAGATTTACCAGGAGTTCGATATCATATCATTCGTGGTGCACTTGATACCCTTGGAGTGGATGATAGAAGAAAAAGCCGATCAAAATATGGTACTAAAAGACCTAAGGCGTAATATTTATATATTGAAATAAGAGGAAATTTTATGCGCAGAAGAAGACCACCCAAAAGGCAGATATTACCGGATCCAAAATTTGGCAGTAATCTCGTAACAAAGTTCATAAATTGTATGATGATAGAAGGGAAAAAAGGTGTTTCCGAGAGGAATTTTTATAGAGCATTGGATATTTTGGCACAGAAAACCCAGAAAGATCCCATAGAAGTATTCGTTCAGGCACTTGAAAATGTTAAACCCGTCGTTGAAGTAAAATCAAGAAGGGTTGGTGGAGCGACTTATCAAGTACCGGTAGAAATCAGACCGGAACGCAGACAGGCACTAGGAATTCGCTGGCTGATAACGAATGCATCGAACAGACCGGAAAAGACAATGTATCAGAAACTTGCCGGCGAGCTTGCCGATGCATTTAATAATACTGGAATATCAATCAAGAAAAAAGAGGATACGCATAAAATGGCTGAAGCCAACAAGGCGTTTGCTCATTACAAGTGGTAAAATTTTTTCTTTCTTAATTTTTTATATAAAAATTACCAGGATGTACCGCCTGGTAATTGATATTTATAGGGACCAAGATAAAGGTATCCTGTGAATAAAAAAGACAATTGCTTATCTTAGTGGGGCACATGGCTTCACTGGATGTGTAAAAAAGGGGATATGGTGATAGAAACGGGTACATTGCCCCGATGACCGGTCGAAACCGATACTCGGGATAATGGATCAGTACTTTTTATCTCGTCCATCCCCATAACCCCTTTCATTACACGCTATCCAAATATTTCACGCATCATGTAATAATGCATTTTTTAAAATGAGGTCGCGCATGCCCCGAGAACTTCCATTGAACAGAACGCGCAACATCGGCATCATGGCGCATATCGATGCTGGAAAAACAACCCTCACCGAACGAATCCTTTTTTACACCGGGAAAACCCATAAGATGGGGGAGGTGCATGAAGGTACAGCTGAAATGGATTGGATGGCCCAGGAGAAGGAACGTGGAATAACTATAACTGCAGCTGCAACAACATGTTCCTGGAATAATACCAGGATAAATATCATAGATACCCCGGGGCATGTTGATTTTACAATAGAGGTTGAACGAAGTCTCCGTGTTCTCGATTCAGCAATCGCTGTTTTTGACGGGGTTGCCGGTGTAGAGCCGCAGTCGGAAACGGTATGGAGACAGGCTGACCATTACCACATACCGCGTATTTGCTTTATAAACAAGATGGACAGGATAGGCGCGGATTTCCCCCGCTGTCTTCAGATGATTCGGGAGAGACTTGCTGCTGAACCTCTTGTGCTGCAGATACCGGATGGATGTGAAGATAATTTCAAGGGTATAGTAGATCTTGTAGCCATGAAATATCTTCATTGGACTGATCAACTCGGACAGGAGTTGGATGTTTCTGCAATACCTGAACGCTTGAGTGAAGAGGTTGCAGGATACAGGGAAAAGTTGATAGAAAAAATTTCTGAAAATAATGACGACCTGATGCATAAATTTATCGAAGGCGTTCAACCTGAACTCGATGAGATAAAGGCTGCGATTCGTGAAATTACCATTCATTCAAAGGTATTCCCCGTGTTTTGCGGA
>JBFZEZ010000564.1:0-2719 GCA_041306585.1 Spirochaetota bacterium
ACATGGCGGCCCTTATCACCCTTCGTGAAGAGGCGGACAGATACTTTTCCCTCGCCGGTTTCGCCGGATACGAGCTCACCACGGTCTTTCACCAGTGGATGGGGGGGTTCCCCGAAGACGAGGCCCGCGCATTCGCGGTGATCTGCTGGGGAGGCGTTGCAGGACATTTCGCCCGCGCGAACAAGATCATCGTAAAGACACCTCATGAGGCATCGGGGATCCCTACAAAGGAGGCAAATGCCGAGGGACTTAAGGCGACCCGCCAGGCGCTCAATATGCTCGCCGGGCAAAAAATCAGCGGAGGGGTCGTTCTGGGGACCGAGATCGACTTACTCAAGGCTGAAATAAAAGGGCTCGTCGATAAGGTTTACGAGCTCGGTAAGGGTGATGTCGCGCGAGGGGCGGCTGCAGCCTTTGAGTCGGGATCGCTTGATGTCCCCTTCGCTCCGTCGATATACAATCGGGGGATGGTCATGCCCCTGCGGGATGATGAAGGTTTTATCCGCATCCTCCGCAAAGGGAACCTCGCGATCCCGGATGAGATATTTGAATACCACCGCGAGCAGATCCAAAAGCGCGCAGCGCATGAGGGGCGCGCCGTAAGCTTCCAGATGGTCACAGACGACATTTACGCGATAAGCAAAGGAACACTGATAGGGAGGCCGCGATGAAAATACAACAGGCGTTTTTCGTTCCAGGGACATCGGCCTTTTTTTTCGACGACCAGCGGGCCATCAAGGATGGCGCCATCCATGACGGCTTCACCTACAGGGGGAAACCAAAAACACCGGGGTTCCAGCGCATACGCAAGGCCGGCGAATGTATCTCTGTTATGCTCATGCTCGAAAACGGCATGATAGCGTCCGGGGATTGCGTTGCCGTCCAGTATTCAGGCGCCGGGGGGCGGGACCCACTCTTCCTCGCCGCATCCTTCATTCCTTTTCTCAATAAAAATATCGCCCCGCTCCTCACCGGGATGCAGGTGAAAAAATTCAGGGAGATGGCGCGATGGATAGATCAAATCGAATTTGACGGGCATAAGCTCCATACAGCGATACGTTACGGCCTCACCCAGGCCCTGCTCGATGCCCGCGCTATTATGAAAAAAAAATTAAAATGCGAAATCATATGCGATGAATACGGGCTTCCATTGATCTCCAGCCGCATTCCCCTGTTCGGTCAGAGCGGGGACAACCGCTATGAGAACGTCGACAAAATGATATTAAAAGGCGTCGACGCCCTCCCCCACGGCCTCTTCAACACAATCGACGACAAGCTCGGGCACAGGGGCGAGAAGCTCAGGGATTATATCCGCTGGCTGGTGAAGCGGATCAGGACCATCGGCATCAAGCCCGATTATCAGCCGGTCCTCCATATCGATGTATACGGCACAATCGGCATCATTTTCGAAAACAACCCTAAAAAAATAGCCTCATACCTGGCATCGCTTGAAAAACATGCAGGAGGGCTCCCCCTCTACATCGAGGGACCGGTCGACATGGAAGGCCTTGATCCGCAGATCGAAATAATGAAAAGAATCCTTGATTCATTGAAGGCCTCCGGTTCCATGGTGAAAATCGTCGCTGATGAATGGTGCAACACGTTCGAAGACATAAAAAAATTCACCGACGCGGGGTCGTGTCACATGGTCCAGATTAAGACCCCTGATCTCGGGGGGATAGAAAACATAATCGAAAGCATTATTTACTGCAAATCGCATACCATGGAGGCGTACCAGGGAGGGTCGTGCAATGAAACCGATATATCCTCGCGCGTGTGCGTGCACATCGCCATGGCGGCGCGGCCCGAACGGCTCCTCTGTAAGCCCGGGATGGGCTTCGACGAGGGGTTCTCTATAGTGAACAATGAAATGGAGAGGATCGCGGCCGTTCTTCGCCGAAAGTAAAAAATTCACAAGGCGCAAAAAACACTCAATACGTCCCCATAATGGTTTCAAATTCGTCTATTAATTTTTCGCTTAATATTTTTTTCTTTTTCATCGCTTCAAATGAAAAGAGGGCGAAAGCGCCGCGGGACCGGGCGCATAGAACGCCATCACCCTTGAATACCTTCGCCTCCATGACAGCTTCGCGTTCGCTTGTTCTTTCAACGATTTGTGACCGGACAAAAAGGTCTTCGCCTATATAAATCGGCTGGCAAAAATCGACCGTAATCGTTTTTGTGAGTATTATCTTCTTTAACAAATAAATGGCGCCCCAGCTCATTGATTCATCCAATATTGTGGAAATAATGCCGCCATGCACCAGATTATCCCACCCGCACAAGTGTTCAGGGACATTGACCTTTGATACGACGCTGGCATCATCGGTATAGAATGTCATTTTCAGACCAGCGTTGTTCACAGGACTGCAGGCAAAACACTTATGGTTGTCCCTGTTGGGGATCAATTTCATTTTCGTAATATCGGTACAAAACGAAGCTGACTCGGTCACATGCATCATATCCTCCTGAAAAGTGAACAAACTAATGGGGATAATTCAGAATCAATCAGGGTCAATGTAAAGTAATTTATTTAAGGATTATGTGAATTAGGTGAAAGGGTCATTTTTAAGGGGTAGCAATTCATTCCATGTCATTCCCGTACCTGCCTGCGCGAGTATAAATTACGACGGGAATCCTTAATACACCTCTAGCGAGAAGGATCCCCGCTGTAGCTTATACTCGCGAAGGCAGGTACGTGGATGACTTATTGTTGCTG
>JBFZEZ010000565.1:0-3424 GCA_041306585.1 Spirochaetota bacterium
TACTTTTCAGCAATTCTCGCTTTGATATACTGCATGATTCGGGAAATTGTCTCATTCTCTTCACTGGTTTTAATAACCAAATGAATATGATTGGAAACGATTTCAGCGGCAACGAGTTCAAAAATATATTTTTCCTGGCACATGTTAATAGCCTCAATGAAATATTTTTTTCCATATTTGCCTTGTAGCAGATTTCTCTTGCCATGGCATCGGCTGAAAACGTGGTGCGTTAATCCTTGAGCGATATTCCTTAATGGTTTCGGCATGATTTTCTCCATAAATTGTTTATTATTAATACGTATGAAGTTGGAAAAAAATCAAAAAAAAATGCGGGTCAGAGCATTTTTTTTGTTTTTTTGATATTTTTTTGATATTTTTTTTTGGGGGGCGGATCTCTGGGTCAGAGCCGCTACTATTAAAGATCAAACCTTCGGTGGTCCTCAGTTTTATCAGGGGAAGGGTCAGAGCCGCTACTATGATTGCGTTTCTACTGACTCTATTCGGAGAATTCGGAGATGAGGCTCTGACCCCGGATTGCTCAGAGTGAGGCTCTGACCCTCCGAGTATTCGGAGATGGGGCTCTGACCCTCCAAGTATTCAGAGTGGGGCTCTGACCCTCCAAGATGACCCTCCGAGATGGGGCTCTGACCCCGGATTGGGATTGACCGGCATTTTCATTGCCAGTATTTCTGAAAGGATATTTCTGAAGGGATTCGCCATGGGGTCTTAACCGTGTGAATTTCAATCAATTCTTGCGAAAAGCCTCTTAAGTCAAGTGTTCAATGTATTGACGCCTTACCTTAATGCGGTTCAACTACAACAATTTTGAAACCTTCTCCGATAATTCAGAAATGGTATACGGTTTTTTAATAAACCCGGCTGCCCCCAGGTCCATGGCGAGTGCAATGCGTTCGTCCTGGGAGAACCCTGAATGGATAAGGACCCGAACATCGCTCCTGATAATCAAAAGCTTTTTAAAAACATCAAGTCCCGACAAGCCGGGCATGGACATATCGATTATTACACCGCGGATCTCACCTGCGTGCTGTTTAAACAGCTCGACACCCTGTTCCCCTTTATCGGCGGTAAGTACCTTGTAACCGCATTTCTCAAGCATCTCCCCGATAACAAAAAGTATCGTGGATTCATCGTCCACCAGAAGGATTGTACCCGTGCCTGCTACCAGCCCGACACTCTCTTCTACTTCTTTCTTTCTATTTTTCTGTTCCGCCGACAGGGGAAAATATATATATATGGACGACCCAACACCGGCATGCGTCTCTACATCGATATATCCGTTATGCTGATGGACAATATTATATACCATGGCAAGTCCAAGCCCGCTCCCCCCGAATTTCTCTTTGGTGGTGAAAAAGGGATCGAAAATCCGGTTTTTAACATTATCGCTCATGCCGACTCCCGTGTCACGAATAGTCACCCGGGCATAATCACCCCTGGCCGCAGTAACCGGTAGCCCCGGGGGGAAGGCATCTCCCACATGGATACGTTCAGCACACACGCTAAGCGTCCCCCCTTCGGCCTCCCGGTCTTCACGCATTATGGTCATAGCCTGGGAACCATTGACGCAAAGGTTGAGTAACACCTGTTCTATCTGCCCGCTGTCCGCGTCTATATATAACGGTTCCTCTGGTAATTCTGATTCTATGATTATGGATTTTGAAAAGCTCGACCTGCATATCTTTAATACCGCTTCAAGTGAACCGTTTAAATCTACAGGGGCCAAATGCAGGTCCTGTTTGCGGGCAATCGAAAGGAGCTGTTTTATCATCCCTGAAGCGCGGTGCGCGCTCATCCGCACGATATTCATGAGGTCCTTCATCTTACTCCAGTTTTTCAGGTTCTCCTCTTGCAGGATGATCTCCATCAGACTTATGCTGCCTACCACCCCGCCGAGGACGTTATTGAAGTCGTGGGCCAGCCCGCTGGCGAGGTTGCCGATAGCCTCCATTTTCTCGGCCTGCAGGAGCTGGGATTCCATCCGTTTCCGGTCGGTGATATTCCGGACAACCGACCACATGAGCCCGTCATCGGCGTACCTGCCTGACAGCAGGTAGGTGTTTATCTCCACAGGGAACACAATCCCGTCCCTGGTGAAAAATTCTTTCTGATACGTACCGGAAAATCCGGACCGGACGACCTGGCCATTGATGATATCTTCCTGTTCCATTCTGTGCCACTTGAACGGGGTTATCGCAAAATAGTCCAGCCCCCTCAGTTCCTCTGTCTCATAACCGAGCATCCCCGAAAAACTGAGGTTGCAGTCAACGATACGGCCCGTGCTTTCAAAAAAAACAATCCCGTCTACGCTCCCCTCGAAAATGCTGCGATAAAGCTCTTCGCTCTTCCGCAGTTTCTTCTCCATGGCGTGACGATAAATCGTGATTTCAACCATGATATACAATTCGATGACGTTTATAGGTTTCTGGATGTAGCCGTAGGGTTCCCCACCCCTCATGCGGTGCAGGGTTTTTTCATCGGAGTGGGCCGTCAGATAGACAATGGGAATATCGAGGGACATAGTGATTGTTTCCGCAGCGGTAATACCGTCCATTTCACCCTCGAGAAAGATGTCCATGAGCACGCAATCGGGTTTTTTTTCGCGTGCCTCAGAGATGGCATCTTCCCCGTTGGATACCACGCCGATAACCGAATACCCTCTTTCTGCAAGCATATTCCTGATATCGAGGGCAATGACCATCTGGTCTTCCACTATAAGGATTGTCTTAGTCGACATTAGGAGCTCTCCTGAAAATCCAACATGTAATGACATGCCAAACGATGTGATGTTTCAGAGTATTCGATTGATAAAAAACTGTAAAGAAATAATTTTCCTATTATTAAAATTTTATTGGGAAGGCAGGGCCCCTGGCCCCCGGCCGATGAAGCTGTTTAAAAAATTCTGGTTGTTGCCGGCCACCCCCGGAGGGGGTTGAAATTAATATCAAGCAAATGCATTCGGTAACCCCCTCCGGGGCAATGTCATTAAGTTAATAGATTTTATAATTTAAAAAATAGGGATTCAGGGTGAAGCCCGGAAAAAAAACCGCTCTCGGCCACTCGTAGGCGGGCCGTAATCAGGGTTTTCCCTTAACTTAATGGCATTGCCCCTCCGGGGGCGGCGGAAGCATATTTTAAAAATACATTAAATCAATCCGCCGGGGGCTCCCGCTGGAGTATTTACACTTCATAAAATGTGGGTAGTTGTTAGCCTCCGGGGGATTTAGGGGGCTCTTCGCAAGAATTGATTAAAATTCACATATTTAAAGCGACAGTCCGCATTGAACATTTTATCATTGACACATTTTGAGCATATGCCCATTATGTTGAATATACATTTTCTGGCAATATAGTATTATAATTTAATGCCAAATTTTATCAATCACATATCAAGAGTATACCGGAT
>JBFZEZ010000566.1:0-6772 GCA_041306585.1 Spirochaetota bacterium
CTCGCCAACGCTAGTTTACTATTAAGCGTATTTACATAAATGACGATAATAAATCAGTGCAGAATATTACAAAAAATATCAGGAACCATGCATGAAAATATCAGTTAAATTAATCGAACACAATGATGAAATTATTGCAAACTGTCCGGAGCTTGATATCAACTGTTACGGATCTGATAAAAGTGAAGCCGTCAGAAGAATCAAGCGGGTAATTAATTTCTATATAAATTCCGCCAAAGAATTGGGACTCGATGTAGAAAACCTTGGTGAAATTTCGATTGAAGGTGAAAAAAACGTCGACGTTGAATCGGACATGACACTGCGATCAAATAATTCAATAAATTAGAATAATCTGTTACTAAAAGTAAAATAAAAAAAGGCTGCTTATTGCAGCCTTTTTTAAGATCAAAAATTTCAAAAATCTAATTCTACTTGTCATCACCTTCAAGTTTTTTTTCATCAATTTTGAAATTATAATTTTTCAGCAGTTCATTTTCCCAGTCTCGTCTCTTTTGGGAACGCTTCTTGTTGATAAGCATGTACTCAATTCTCTCCTTAACTTCGGCAAGGGGCATAACACGATTAATCGTCTGGTTCCCATTCTTCTCCCTGCGGGTATACGACCGGTCCTTATTCTGATTATATTCGTCAATGACTTCCTGCTGCGTCACCTTAATGTCGTTCAATATTTCATTATTTTTGTACGTCATCGAAAGAAGGAGTTCATGTTGTGCATTCCACTCTTTTTTAAACTGCTCGTCCTGGTCTATCTTCTGCTTAACTGCTTCACGATAGATGAGCTCTTCCCTGAAAATTCTTTCAACCATATTCATTTTGATTTTATCATCGAATTTCACATTCGGCCCCGGGTTTCCCTGACGCATTTTATGAAGAAAATCGATAAGCTTGTTAAGATCAGCAATTTTAAATTCCTTCTCAGCTATTTTGAAAATCACCGTGTTGGGGTCACCTGAGATTCTATCGAGGTTCTTTTCAACATCTTTTGCTTCGGTTAGCTTCTTTTCAAAATCCTGGATATAATCTACCGAGAGCCGGCGCTGTAGACGCTGCGCCTGGTTTTTGTCGTCGACAATGCTTTCGATATTGTCATTTGTAACTTCTTCATGCTCATCGACTTTAATTATATACACTGCATTTCGAATAACCACCGGCTCCTTGGAATACTCATCCTCTTTCAGTTTAAAAGCGGCGTCTGAGAATTCGGGCCCGCGCATCCCTTTGCTGATCCAGCCGATGTCCCCGCCGGTCTTTTTGGAAAAATCATCCGAATATTTTTTAGCGAGGCCGTCAAAAGATTTCCCTCCGCTCAATTCTTTAATAATCGATTTTGCCTTGTCTACCTGTTCCTGGGTGGCTTTCTGTACATCTGCATCACTGAGCTGCATACGTTTATTGTTTTCAATTTTGTAATCTTTAACAAGAAGCTTAATGATACTTGCTTTGACAATTTCAGCTTTGAATGAGCTCTTATCACGCAGCTTTTTTTGAAGGTAATTCGCATACTGGTTGCGCTTCACAAGGTCGTAATAATATGTAAAATCTTCTTTTTTATCGAATCCTGCTTTTTTAGCCTCAATAGCTGTAAGCCGATCAATCGCCATCTGCTGTAGTTTGCTTTGCTGCTGAGGTTTCTTTTTTAATATTGGTTCAAGAGTCAAACGACGGCCTTCAAGCCATTCATAAAACTGACCGCGGGTAATGTTTCCATCTTTAAATGTTGCAAGAACATCGCCTTTACGCTTACAGGCTGGTACTGCCAGAATCAGAACAGCAAGAATGAGTCCCAAGTACTTTTTCATCTTCCTACTCCATTATAGTAATTAAATTTTAAATAAGCATTTATACAGATTTCAATTTGTTATGTCAATAACTATACATGTGATCAAATATAATTTATTCAAATAATTCTTCATTTTTTGCAGGCTATAGCGGTTAACGATTAAATTAGACTACTCATGTCATTCCCGTACCCGTCTGCGCGGGAATGACATGTAAGGGTTAAATCATTCGTGAAATGTTATAGAAGGTAGAGATTCATTCATTCTGATGTCTGTAAAATTTCGGGTGAGGATGTTTCCGCAAGCGGTCTGTCACCACTGTGTTCGGACACCCACTTGCGCGTTTATGTCACTCCTGTTATAGAGGTTGACGCACGTCTCAAAGGTAAATCTGAGGATATAAATATTCATTTCAATTCCTCCTATCCACACCGGCATAACATAAAACGGGGCGTATTTCTCACCCCCTGAAGTATACATGGTCCCCATATCTGGGGTTGGAACGTGACTAGACGATGATGCCGGGCCGTAAGAATTAACATCCACATTCATTTCACCCCAACTTATTGGAATGCCGAATCCAGTGTATACATCAAAAATAAGAAATAAATTCAAGTGGACCTTTACCTCAGGTGTGGTAGTCACTGTTGTGTAGGTTACATCAACCGAATATGTGGAATCATATGATATATCCATCAATGTGGGTATAAGTGGATTCGCCACCTCCACACTAGTATAAGTAATATTTAGCCTGCCACCTACATTCGTAAAACCATGTATCGCATCTACGCTTAACCCCACAGTCACCCCCCCAAAATTAAAAATGCCAGGAAAAACACTGATTTTTTTTTGAATATTGTATCGCATCTTCACTCCCCCGGAAAACAGCGCCATGCCTTTCAGGGAAACAAAACTATAATTCAGCGGGGGTTTATACAAAAAATGATGGTAACCCATTAATTTAAACATGATATCAAAGCCTTTTTTCAATCCAGCCCCGAAAAAAATTACAGGGTTCATTGAACCGACAGGAATGAGATTGACCTCTTTATCCTTTTGCGGATCAAAAAAATGCATATTTGCAAACGACGAGCTGATAGTGAAACCGAGTAAAAAGTGGGGCATGCCTTCGAGAATCGCAGAACCCACAGGATAACCGGTGATGTTTACAATTGCGATTGAATTGGCAAGAGCCTGACCATTGAGGTCGAGCATATCCGTGATAAGCTTTTCTATCCGGACTAAGCCCCTTCTTGTAATGTCTGCGTTAGTAGAACTAACATTAATACGGGCATGAAGCAGCGAAGAACAAAACAAAACTATCAGGATTATTATTAAATATTTATATGTGATGAACTTCTTGGCCATTATTTTCTCTGCATAACATTTACATCCCCGACATTATAAATTTACTTCATTTCCAGGAATAAGTCAATAAAAATTACCCTAAAATCACTTCACATCCATTTCAATCTGAGCATATGCTGAATGATTATGGATCGACTCCATGCTCTCGGATTCAACCGAGAACCAGAGAATTCTTTTATTCAATTTCAATTTCTCTGCAGCATTTCGGACTATGTCTTCCACAAAAACCGGATTTTCATATGCCTGCTCGGTGATATATTTTTCGTCTTCCCTTTTTAAAATTGCATATATATCTGTGCTTGCTGAAGATTCTGCAAGTGCAATCATGTCTTCGATCCATATTTTTTCACGTGCCTTGATTCTGACCGAAAGAAAGGACCGTTGGTTATGGGCCCCATACCTGCTGATCTCTTTCGAACAGGGGCATAATGAGAGTACAGGGACCTTCACCTCAAGGATGTAAAAATCATCGTCGGAATTGCCTATGATCCGGCAGGTATATTCTATCTTTGCCTGCTCCCGCGAAATCGGGGCCTCTTTGGTCATGAAAAAAGGAAACTCGATCTCGAAGTGTGCTGTTTCTGCATCGAGCTGCACTTTCATTTCATTCAAAATTTCGCGAATATTCAGGGTGCTGATCCCTTTCCGGTAGCGGTTCAATATTTCCACGAACCTGCTCATGTGGGTCCCGCGAAAATGATGCGGAAGATTGACATACATATTTACCCGGGCAACCGTATGCTGTTCCCCTTCAGCCTTATCAAGCACGACCACCGGGTACGAAAGATCCTTCACCCCAACCTTGTTGATCGGTATATTCCTGTGGTCCGGTTCGGATTGTATGTCGCGTAAATTTCGTCGTGGCATTTTTTTATTCCGTATTTATCTAATTTGGTCTCTGTTGAACGGCAATGTTTCCCTGATCGTGTTATGCAATGATTGCAATAACACTTTTTCATTATATGCAATAGAAGTAAAACAATAAATGTGCATTGTATTGCAAAAAAGGAGCATTCCTGTGTTCGGGTTAACCATTAACCGGTAGAAAAAAAAATATTTGGTCCAGCCTGACAATAAAAATGATCCTTACAAAAAAAATTATTTATATTCTAAAGTCAATCTGTAAAGATTTTTTATAAAAAATATTCGTAACTAATCAGCATAATTTGCAATAACATAACATCACTCTCAAAAGCCCCCTAAATCCCCCGGAGGGGGACTTGAGAGAGTGCAAATGTATAAGTATGTTAATTAAAAATTATGAGGTATCAAATTAATACTTTCTTAAAGTCCCCCTTTGGGGGATTTAGGGGGCTTTTAAGTTTGTATATTTGTACATTTAATTATACAAAATATTATTTGCTGAATAAATACAAATATTCCACTTAAAAATCCTTCCCCATAAAACGCCGATAAAATGTACTCTTCTATGTATTTTTCATCTGAAAAAAATGAAGTTGACGCACATAAATTTTTATGAAATAATTAAAATAATCTTTATGCAGGATTATTAAAATGGGAAAAAATGAATACCGCGTATTAAAAAAACTTGATATGGAAGGAAACTACCAGTACGGGATCTATGAAGTATATTTTGATGATGACGGCACGATAATGGGACATACTGATGAAGCCTTATCACCGATGGAACTGTCGATCAATGAACTCAAGCAAACCCTCAAAGCCATGATCAAAGGACTTGACAAAGAAATCCTTAATTTTATGGAATAAATAATTACATTTTTTTCACATACATTATTACAATGTCAATATCGAAGGACCGCTGCTGGTAATTGCAATTGTATGCTCAAACTGTGCTGAGAGCATTCCATCGGATGTGACATGCGTCCATCCATCTTCGAGTTTATGGACATCTGGAGTTCCCTGGTTGAGTATTGGCTCAATGGCAAGAACCATCCCTTCCCTTAATACAATCCCGCTCCCACCTTTGCCGAAATGAGGGACCAGAGGAGATTCATGAAGCGCAAAGCCAATCCCGTGGCCGGTAAATGCTCGCACAATAGCATATCCAGATGATTCGGCGCTCGACTGGATCGCCTCACCGATGTCCCCGAGCCTGTTGCCGACTCGCGCCCGGTCAATCCCGAACATAAGGGCCTCACGCGCACACACGACCAGCCGTTTCGCATCATCAGTGATTGTTCCCGCCTGAAACGTACTACATGCATCACTGAAAAAACCGCGGTATGCTATACCAACATCAATTTTAACTATATCACCATTGCGTATTATCTTCTTATTAGATGGAATCCCATGGACCGCTTCATGATTGATGGATATACATGAGGCATGACTGTATCCGGGGATAGTTTTAAAGGCTGCAAGGGCCTTGCTTTTATAAATATAGCGTTCAAGAATCGCATCGAGATCAGAGGTAGCAGCCCCCACTAGCTCCATTGATGCAATAATACCAAATATTTCTCCAATGATGCGGCCTGAGTCCCTGATTCGTTCAATATCATCAGCAGTTTTTAATGCAATTTTTTTACTGCGCATACACTACATATCGGCTGTTCACCCAACCCCGGTGAGTCAGTTGCCGCTGGGCCTTACATAATATATTGATTAAATAAGAATTCATCATTCGAGGCGGATAAAAACCGCCCCGATTGATAAAAACTACGCTTCTTTTTCAGCAAGTGCCGGATCTTCTTCATACTCTTCTTCGTCTATTGCTGTGACCGGCGCTATGACGGCCCCATGGAGACCGGCAGCGGCCTTGATTCTCTCTTCGATCTCCTGACTTATGGCTGGATTCTCAATCAGGAATTTTTTACAATTTTCACGACCCTGACCGATTCGCTCTTCACTATACGAATACCATGTGCCGGCCTTATTGATGATATTGTACTGGACCCCGAGATCGATCATGCCGCCTTCGCGAGAAATCCCGGAATTGAAAAGAACATCAAATTCTGCCTGCCTGAAGGGCGGAGCGACCTTGTTCTTGACAACTTTTACACGTACCCGGTTGCCGATTGCCTCATCTCCGTTTTTGATCGTTTCAATGCGCCTGATGTCGAGGCGGATCGATGAATAAAATTTAAGGGCATTGCCGCCAGGGGTCGTTTCCGGGGAACCAAACATGACCCCGATCTTGTGTCGGATCTGGTTTATGAAAATAACGCACGTCTTTGATTTTGATATGACGCCAGTGAGTTTACGAAGAGCCTGGCTCATGAGGCGGGCCTGCAGACCCATGTGCGAATCCCCCATGTCGCCGTCTATCTCTGCCTTGGGGACCAGCGCAGCAACAGAATCTATAACAATGATGTCGACCGCTCCGGACCGCACAAGGGCCTCGGTGATTTCGAGGGATTCCTCGCCGGTATCAGGCTGAGAGACCAGAAGTTCGTCGGATTTTACCCCGAGTTTCGCCGCGTATATCGGATCAAGGGCATGTTCTGCATCCACGAAAGCCGCCACTCCCCCAAGCTTCTGGGCCTCTGCAACGATATGAAGGGTGAGGGTTGTTTTTCCGGATGACTCAGGCCCGTATATTTCAATGATCCTGCCCCTGGGTACGCCGCCGACGCCCAGGGCTATATCCAGTTCCAGCGATCCCGTGGAGATTGCCGAGACCG
>JBFZEZ010000567.1:0-3349 GCA_041306585.1 Spirochaetota bacterium
CCAAAACGTTCCGTGCTTTCAAAATCAATGCATTCAGGGATGCCAATCCCATCATCAATAAAAGTTACGACTGCTTTTTTATCGGCAATTTTAAAAAAAACAAGAATCGTTCCGTTTTCTCTGCCGGTGAATGCATGTTTCATCGCGTTGGTAAGCAGTTCGTTTATGATAATTCCCAGGGGGAATAATATCTTTGCGTTTAAAATAATATCATCAATGTGCTTTTCAATTGCCACCGATTTTCTGTTGGGAAACATGCTGATGATTTCATCAATAAGGGGTGAGATATATTCCCTGATGGATATCTCTTCGAAACTTGTTGTGCGATACAGTTTGTCATATAAAATCATCATACTCCTGATGCGGTTTGCGGCATCATCAAGGGCCTTGATTGCTTCCTGGTTTGTGAGGGCGTCCGATTGGAGGTTAAGCAAGCTCATCATGGTGTTCATATTGTTTTTAATGCGGTGGTGGACTTCACGGAGGAGGGTTTCTTTCTCATTGAGAAGATTTTTTATTTCATTTTCAGCGCGTTTATTCTCACTTAAATTGCTCATCACAGCCCTGTAATACGGCATCCCTTCGGAATCGTGTGTCATAGTCGCATCAATGCGTACCCATAGGGGTGCTTCCGCTGAGTTGATTATTCTCAGTTCGCATAGTTGGGGGGTCCCTGTCTCAAAAAGAAGTTTACGGTGATGGTAGTAGATGTCCTGATCGTCGGGAAGTATAAAGGCGGTAAGAGGTCGCTGAGAAAGGGAGCTTCTCGGTACTCCCAGTAAATCGGCGGCAGTGAGGTTTGCTTCAAGAATGATTCCCTTCTCGTTAATGGTAATATACCCAACAGGCGCCAGATCGTACAAATTGAAATATCGTTCCCGTGATTCTTCAATTTTAAGCTGGGCAATCCGCAGTTCATCATTTTGCATCTCCAGCTCAATCTGATGTACCCTCAGTTCGTGGAGCAATTGGCGTGCTTCCTCTTCTGAGAGCGATTTCAGATTTTCAGGCATTTCGGGTGCATTCGTACCTGCTTGTATCTCAGCTTTCCGGCGCAGGGTGCGCATGGCGTCATCATGAGATTGATTTTCTGCATCATCAGGAGTAGTATTTTTTTTAAATTGCTGCATGGCATCCCTCATACATTTTTTTCATTGCATTACATACAGCATATCCGTCCATTGTCGGCATAGTGAGGTCAAGAACCACACAGGTGATGTTATCGGCATTGTCCTGGAAGATTTCGATCGCTTTCTGTCCATCCTCAGCAGTTATAACCGAGTAATCTAAACGTTTTACCATGGTGCTGCAAAGTATTCTGACAGCTTCTTCGTCGTCGACAATCAGGATCGTTTCTCCTGAGGATAAAGGAACCACATGTTTCTGGTTCTTGTCGGACAGATTGTTTGAATTCGTTGAAAATGTGTAGAAATCTTCCGGATGAAAATGTTTTTCTGTCATTTGTTTTTTCTTCCTGTTGACATGACAGTAGCATAACGCCAGGGATTACTATATTTCAAATATTTTTTTATCATTTCATACGCTCAGTGGTGGATATGGCATATATTTCACCTGTATCATTGATCAGCGCCGTTGCCGTCAGACGCACCTCGCATACCCTGCCGTCTTTTGTAATCCGCTGCGTGTTGTATGGCTCAAGCACCTCTGACAGTGAGAGGCGGTGTATGGTCGCAAGCGCGTCCTCGCGAATATTTTCGGGGGTAAGCATGCGGATGTTCATGGTGAGCGCCTCGGCCTCGGTCCAGCCGTACATCTTTTCGGCCCCCGGGTTCCATGCCGTAATGCGTCCGTCCATATCGTGCACCATGATGGCATCATTTGAATCACGTACAACCACCGCAAGCCGGTGAAGGCCTTCCGCCTCTTTCAGGGCCTCCATTGTTCTCTTCATTATGGTGATTTCGATAAAGGTGATAACAGCCCCTTCAATCACATTTTCAAGGGTGCGGTAAGGGAGGATGCGCAGTAAATACCATCCGCCCGCCCTGGCCTGCACTTCCACTTCCCTGGGGATGAGGGTGTTCAGAACCGACTGAATGTCATCAACCAGGTTGTCGTAGCCGACCAGATTGGAGACGATATGGCTCACCGGCCGTCCCACGTCGGTAGCGATAAGGTTTATCAGCCTGGTGACAGAGGGGGTGAACCGCTGCACGATAAGCTGATGGTCGACAAATATTGTGCCCACACCCGTTCCTGCCAGCAGGTTGTTCATGTCGTTGTTGATCCGCGACAGGTCGGCAACCTTGTTCTGCAGTTCAGCATTGACGGTCGCCAGCTCCTCGTTAACCGACTGGAGTTCCTCCTTGGAAGTTTCCAGTTCCTCGTTGGTGGATTGCAATTCCTCATTTACTGACTGCATCTCCTCGTTGGAGGACTTGAGTTCTTCGTTGGATGTTTCCAGTTCTTCGTTGGTTGCCTGGAGGTATTCCTCCTTCGCGCGAAGTTCCTGCTTCAATGCCGCTATGCGGGGGTCAGGTTCGTTATCCATGGCGTCGATTTTTGTATCATCATACAGAGCAGCAACAGGCAGAGGCACATCGGAACTGGCTGACGGGGCTTCCTCGAAAATAACAAGAAAGAGACCGGGCTCTGTATCGACATGGGACACAGGGCGGATTGTAAGATTGATAATGGTGTAGTCGCCATTGGTTTTGACCCTCAGGCCGGGGATGTGTACCGGTCCTTTATGTAACACAGCATTATGAAGCCCTTTCGTTAATTCCATTTTTAAACCCTCACGCGCCATCTTCTGAATATTGAGGACGGCCTCACCCTGGGCAGGTTCCAGATATTGGCCGGTACGGCCATGAAGATAAAGAATATCGCCTTTGCTGTTGATGAGCACCCCGGCAGGGGCATACTGCTCAAACAGCGACTTTTCAGTCAATGTGCGAAAGTTGGATTTGCTTTCATTTTTTGTCCGATGAGATGGTAGCTGGATGGTCCAGCCCTCTGTTACTGGGGAGATTGATTTCCTCATGATCCGGGGTTGTATTCTGTGACTGTCACTCTTCCGCAGATACAGTTTCGACTTTCGGTCCAGTGGTGAGAAGAGATCAATATATTCACCGACTGTTTCTGATGTACCGAGGAAGAGCATACCACCTGTGTTCAGGGCGTAGTGAAACAGGGGGATAATTTTTTTCTGAAGATCACCATTCATATAGATGAGCAGATTGCGGCAGCTGATCAGGTCAACTTTTGAAAATGGCGGGTCTTTGATTATGTCCTGTTCGGAAAAGATCATCATGTCGCGGATCCCTTTTTGAATGCGGTAGGTGTTTCCGTCCGGCTCGAGTGAAAAAAAGAGGCCGAGCCTTTCCGG
>JBFZEZ010000568.1:0-2925 GCA_041306585.1 Spirochaetota bacterium
TTGACCGTATCATTGTCTTCATCTTCATCTTCGAATTCGCTGTCGTTAAAATCAATATCATTATCGCCGAAAGCATTATTCCGATCAGTTGAATCGTTATTGTCGTTATGATTATTTTGAATTTTGCGTACACTCATTGCAATCTCACAATATTTTCACCCGAAATCATATACATCATCTTTACAGGGTTAATCTGCAAGAGAATCATTATCAGCTTTGCGGTAGACTTTTCATATACTTCTTGGGAACTTTAAGAACCCAGCCCGGAAGAATCAAATTCGGGTTCGTTATACGGTCCATATTGACCTTGTAAATTTCCCTCCAGAGCAATGGGTCTTTATAATATCTATCTGCTATTCTCCAGAGGCAATCCTTAAGTCTTTCGCGGTACACCACCGTATACATAAGGTACTCATCGTTGTCTGCAGAGGCGGAATCTGCAGATGAAGCGACAGTATCTGCAGCTCCCTGATCTTTACCGGCAGGCAGCTGTTCGCCTGCATCCTTGGAGGCAATGACTATCGTGGCAAGACGTATGGCTTCATCAGAAGCTGCGATTGATTCCCTGTACTTCATATCACTGAGAAAATTTCTGGCATTTGCCAGTGATTCCTGGGCTGCTGCGAATTCGTCCTTTGCAGATTTAGAACCGCCTGATTTTTCAGACTTATCGAAAATAACCTCCGCATTTGCGATACCTTCCTTTGCTGTCTGCTCAAGTGCCAGGGCAAGGGCATCATCGGCATTGATCCTGGCGACTTCAACTGCTGAATAACCTTTCTTGATCTGGGATTCGTCATAGGATTGCTGTGCGATCTGGTTGTTTTCTACCGCCAAGTCGAGTTTTTCCTTGGCATATTTCTCAGCATTATATTTTTTTGCTTCTCCAATCGTCAGATTAACCTGGGTGATCATATCGCGAAGCTCATCTTTTTTCTCTGATGCCTTGTCACGGGCCGCTTTTGCAAGCCTGTCTGCGTTTAAAGCCGCAAGGTAGGCATCATAGAACTGATTATTCTGGAAAAAATTCCGGGATTTTTCAAGTTCTGATTTTGCTTCGGCATATTCATTCTGGGCAAGACGTTCCGCATATGCTTCCGTGGCTTCAGCAAAACTTTTTTCTGCGATATCACCTGTTTCTTTTGCGAGAAGAGGAATTGATTTATCAAAAGCCTTTCGGGCAAGATCAAACGCTTCCTCTGCAGATTTGGTGGCGGCGTCTGTGTTTTCCTTTTTTAATTTTTCATGACATGCGAGAAGACTATCCTGCGCTCCCGCAAGTTCCTCCGGGGCATACATATCAGCTTTGACCGACAACGCCAGGGAAATCTCTTTCTTTGCATCAGTCATTTTTTTAATGGGGATATCAAACTGGCAGCTTACTATGGTGAATACGGCTAATAGTAATATGATGATAGAATGTCTCACTGTATCCATCGATTCCTCTCTTTAAAATTTCATTCTTTTTATTTATATTGCTTGGCTAGTTAAAATAATGAAAAAAGGCATTGATGGGCCTTACATACTTTTTTTTCCAATTGAAAGTAATCTACAAATCAAAAGATTTAATAGACTCATCTTCCAAATCAAAAATTTCGAAGAAAGACGTTAATTTAGTCAATTCAAAAACCTTTCTCACAGAAGCGAATACATTGATGATTTTCAAGCCACCCTGGTATTTTTTTAAATTTGAAAGACTGGAAATTAAGGCCCCGATCCCTGAAGAATCTATATACGAAACTTTCTCTAAATTTATTACTACGTTATATTTCTTCTCTTCAATTAACTTACTAATAATCTCCTTGATTTCAGGAGCGTTATAAAGGTCTATTTCGCCGGCTATGTCGAGAATTACCACATCACGCTTCGATCTCGTCGTTATATCCATTGGTCAAAAATCCTCCTCGCTGTTGGATAGTTGGCAAATATACCTTCTCTCACAATATAAATCTAAATATATACGATGTCAAGATAAATTATTTTGACTTTTTAAAAACTAATTACTATAAATTGCTTCCCATGAGGCCATCAATGCAGAAAATTCATCTTTTTCAATGGCGACCCGTATGCCATCCATGAATTTTTTCATAAAATAAAGATTATGATATGTATTGTAGATTAACGCGGAAATTTCTCCGACTCTAAAAATATGCCGCAGGTATGATTTTGTAAAGTTTTTACATACATAGCACTCGCATCCCCTGTCAAGTGGCGATTCATCATAAGCAAACTGGGCTGCTTTAATATTTATACGCCCTGCAGTGGTATATAAAGTGCCATTGCGCGCGATACGTGTCGGCATAACACAATCAAACATATCGACCCCGTGTTTTATAGCAAACAGTATCTCCAGCGGACTCCCTACACCCATCATATACCTGGGTTTATCTACAGGAAGATACCCAAGCGTCAATTCCGTTATAGCTTTATACAACTCCTTCGGCTCACCAACCGAAAGCCCTCCAATCGCATAACCCGGAAAATTCATTTCCGCAAGCTTCAGTGCGCATTCCCTGCGTAAATCAGGGAATACGCTCCCTTGAACTATCGCAAAAAGTGCCTGCTTCTCACACTCAAAACTGGTCTTCCAATATTCGACCGATTGACGTGCCCATTCAATGGTGCGATTCATTGCCTCACCTGCCGCTTTTTCATCAATCGGATAATCAGTACATTGATCGAGGACCATCATAATGTCGGAACCGATCGCCTTCTGAATATCAAGGACGCTCTCAGGGGAAAAAAAATGGCTTGAGCCGTCAAGGTGCGAACGAAATTCAACCCCATTTTCACATATCTTACAGAGATCTGACAGTGAAAAGACTTGAAACCCGCCTGAATCGGTGAGAATTGGCTTATGAAAATTCATAAAAGTATGCAACCCACCCCTTTTCTGAAGCACATCCACCCCGGGTCGTATATAAA
>JBFZEZ010000569.1:0-3205 GCA_041306585.1 Spirochaetota bacterium
ATAAATAGCCCTGCGGAACTCGGACATATATTTGGAAGACTCAGACAGTCCTCGGTCTATTTATTTCTGAACTCACTTCGCTTATACGTTTACCTGCTATTTATACAAATTTTAAAATCAACACCCAATAAATGATCATAAATGCTTCAATAAAATAAAATATTTTAAAAAAAAAGATAGAATTCATATGATTGTCCTTGACAAACTCCAAATTAATCTGATTTCTGGTATTTATGTAATTTAAGTGGAGGAACCTTGTGAGCAAGCAATACAATGCACGTGAGAAGAGAAAAAGATCTCAAAAATACGTTAAACGAAAAAAACGTGAGATAAAAGAAAAAATCGCGAAATTACGCAAATAGTCGACCCCTGACATTTCTATATTCAAATAATTATATCAAACTATTAATCCATGACATGATTGATGTTTTTATTTTTGAAATTATCTTCAATCGGGATTGGATACAATTAAACAGCAGCCCGCATTTAATTTAGGCGGGCTTTTTGCTATTAATATCCTGTATAACAAGACCGGCAAGAAAAAAAAGCCAGTCCCTAATACATCTACCAGGACGGCATCGCAATAGACTTTTTCACCAAAAACGGCCGCATACTGATTGAATCAAAATCATAATTATCTCGAGGCTGCTTGATGAAGCAATTTTTTTCCACTACGAGCTTCGATGCTTCTCATGTCACATAGCGTATATGTGATTTTCTGCCTGTTGCGACTTTTACGTTGAAAATTCTCCTTGACGATTTTCCACCAAGTCACTATATTGTTGTTGAGGTCAACAATGCCAGCAGCACATAAAAAAGTAATATCATTTTCCGAATACAAGGAAATGAGTGATGAAATCAAAGGCTATTTCAAGCCGGAATTTGAAAGGATTCACGACCGTTTTGATACGCTTGAAAGTAAATTTCAAACGAAACTTGATGCAATCGATAGTAAATTTGATGCAAAATTTGATGCTATCGATAGTAAATTTGATGCAAAATTTGACGCTATCGACAGTAAATTTGACGCAAAATTTGATTCCCTTGAAAAACGATTGACCTTCATGACATGGTTTTTGCCATTTTTTATCACCCTTCTTGCGGCGATAATGACGATTTTAAATTTTGTAATGAAGTAAACAATACCTGACCGCAATGTGCATTTTCCCCGGAAACTGCGATAGCAGCTGCTCCCAGTTTCCTATCAAAACCAATAGCTCTCACTCCCGAACACACACCGGCTGAATGAAGAGCCAGTTGTAATTTGCAACAATATTCTCCCAAAAATATCATCAAAAAACAGCCCCCAAAGGGGCTGTTTTTTTAATGTTGAAAAGATTAAATAATCCCATACCCCCTGATTTTCAGAGGATATCGATTAAGACCATACTCAGGTCATCCTCGAAAATTGTATGTACGCTGAATTCACGAAGTTTTTTTACTAAAAGTTTTGTGCATTCTTCCGGCGTGGCATCGCGTGATGCCATGATGAAATCTACAAGACGGTCATATCCGAAGAATTCTCCTGAGGGGTCCCGGCATTCAATAATGCCGTCCGTGTACAGCATCAGCCTGTCACCTGATGCAAGCTGAATGGCCTTTTCTTCAATGATGATGTTTTTAAACCATCCCAGGGGTTTCCCCTTTGATGTGAGCATGACGCATTCGCCGGTAGCGCGCTGAAAAAGAAGGGGGGGCTGGTGCCCGGCTGAGCTGAAATGAAACATGTTCGTTTCGGTATCAAGAACGCAGAAAAATGCTGTCACAAAATGGTTCTGCACGGTTGATTTGCAGATTACCCTGTTCAGGTCAATCAGGACCATGTTTGTATGACTGCGATCTGTTATGCTTTCAAGGGCCATTTTTGTAAGCATCGCAAGGAATGCACCTATCAGGCCGTGGCCGGAAACATCGGCAATGAAAAAGTCGAGGTACCGGCCCCGGGAGGTGCAATCATAAAAGTCACCGCCGACTTTGTCCATGGGAATATATTCAGCGTGGGAGCGGTAGCCCTCCCTGTCAATGATGACTTCCGGGAGGAGCCGGCGCTGCAGGAGACGGGCAACCTCAAGATCCCTTTCAATAACAGTGTTTCTTTGCATGATAATACTCATGTCATTTTCAATTTTTGTGTTGGCCCATGAGAGTTCTTCGGATTTTTGAAGTAATTCAATGTTTGTCTTTTTCAGTTCTTCCGTGCGCTGGTCCACGATTTTTTCAAGACTTTCATATATACATGCATTCTCTATATAGGGACCGAGAGCGACTCCGAGATTATGAATGAATTTTTTCTCTTCATTCGAATAGATGGTTCCATCCGTTTTCGGACCGAGCATTATGAATGCGGTCAGTCTCTCTTTGTAGAGGACCGACTGAATGAGTGCGGCGGAACGCATGTAGTCGTTACGCGGTACTAAAATATTCTTATTTAAAATCATCTCTTCAAGATGTTCAATGCTGACCGGGATGTTGTGATTGCTGAATAATGCAATAAGAGGGTAATCTTCAGCGATTGTAATTTTTTTCGGCTCATCTATGGGGGTTGAAATGAAAATTCCTTTTCGCGGATTGATGAATTTGAGTCCGCTGTATACGGCTTTTTCTTTTTCATAAAAAACGGCAATACAGGTCAGGCTGTTGATGGAGGAACATATTTCAGGCCCGATTGTTTCAGCTATTTCGCGGATCGTCCTGTGCTTAGAGAGAACATCGAGGAGATCCTCGTATATAGCGGCGAGATCGAGTTTTTCCCTTCGGAATATTACCGTTAGTACATTATTCCAGAGTCTGTTAAATAAAAAAGCAGTAATAATTACAGCGGTTAGTACCGCAGAGTGTATTAAAAATGAGGATCCCTGGATCCGGAGGATAACCCATGTCATGCTGATTATCAGCAGGATGAATCCGCAATAAAAGAGGATGACCTGCGATAGCCTCAGGGCCTCGCGTCTGTTGTGCCTGAACATTCCCATTGCAAAAAGGGTAAAAGGAACAAAGATGAAATTTGTCGCGGGATAGATTTCAATTCCGTTCATTGCAGGAAGGTTCCCTGTAGAAAAAATACCGCAGCAGGCAGTCCCGAGAAAAAGAAAGAGCCGGCGGTATTTCTGGAATGGATTCGGGGCTTTCCGGTATGCACTCAAAAGGATTATCGATGCATAGATGATTGAAAAAACCAGCATGCCGCTCATCACGTCCCACAGAA
>JBFZEZ010000570.1:0-6856 GCA_041306585.1 Spirochaetota bacterium
TCTGACAAAAACACAAAAATATTCCGGAATCATTTTCACGATTTCAGCATGCAGTACGAAGAGAAATATGAAAAGGGATACGGAAAATTTCGCCTTGAAAGAATTACTCATTTTTGCGGAAACATTGCTGACCTGCGGGGATTACACAAACGGGGTTGCCCGAATACAATGGACAGACCCTGATTGCCGGCACGGCCGTTCTCGGCCATCCGTGGCCTTCACGGCATAAGGACATCCATGTCCAAAAATACTTCAGGCCATTTTCCTGTAAAAGATTTTATTTGTTTTTACTTTTTCATATTTTATTTTTAAAATTCTGCTGAAGCAGTATTATTAAATTAATTAATAATGATCAACTAATTAATTCTGCTCAAGCAGTATTAATTAGTTGACGAGGACTTAATTTTGTAAAATACTGCTGAAGCAGGATTTTATAAAATACAGGTAAGTAATGGGAAAAAAAATCAAGGTTGTTCCAACACCACATCAAAAAGGCCCCCTTGATGCGGTAACACTTGGTCAATTCATACGAGCCCGCAGAACACAATCAGGCATGGGTATTCATGATGCAGCAGCATTATGCGGCGTTGCAGTTGACACACTTGAAAAGATAGAAACAGCAAAGGGAGATGTCATGCTTTCGAGCATTTTAAAGGTTTGTCGCATGCTGGGGATAGAACTAAAAGTTATACCCTGGGAGGAATAATGGAACAGGTACTTTCAGTTTTTCTTAACCGAAAATTGGTTGGAGGGCTCACATTTAGCGGAAATGAAGACAGGTACGGTTTTGAATATGACCAGGCATGGCTCAATGACGATGGTTTTCCCATATCGCCTCATCTGCATCCAGGAGAAAGTGATTCAGATACGATCAAGCGATTCCTGTCTAATCTTCTGCCTGAAGGGAAGTGGCTTGAGGAATTATCAATTAATAATCAAATATCAAAAAGTAATATCTTTGGGTTGATTTCATTACTTGGCACAGAAACAACCGGGGCTCTGACTTTTTATTTAAACGAGGAAAATCAAAAATATCCAGATTCTCATTTTCGTCCTATACCCCAGGAAGAATTGAAAGAAAGAATAAAGCAGAGAAAAAATGTTTCAATTGCTACATGGGACGGGAAGCACAGATTGTCAATTGCAGGTGTACAGGAAAAACTTCCTCTCATTATAAAACCTGATGGGCAATATGGATTCGGAGAAGGAAAGCTTGCATCTACTCATATTATGAAGTTTAATACTAAACCCGGGACCCATATGGTTATCAATGAGTTTCTTTGCATGAAGCTTGCAGATAAAGCAAATATCCCGGTGGCAAAAGTGTCACTTGAATACTTTGATGAACCAGTTTTACTTGTTGAACGATTTGACCGTCAATGGAACATTGATACTATTAATAGGCTTCATTTAATTGATGGATGCCAGATTTTGGACCTCCCCCCAGCCTATAAATATGAGCGTCCTTTTGGTTCATCCGGGCATGCTGGAGATATTCGAACAGGGGCATCCCTGGCAAAGCTTTTCAATGCAACTGATGTATGTCGAGTTCCAGCAAAAGCACGAATGGACTTGCTGAACTGGTTATTGTTTCAGCTTATAATAGGAAACTGTGATGCACATGGTAAAAACATATCTTTTTTTGTTAGAAAAGAAGGAATTGATATTGCTCCTGCATATGATATGCTTAATATTGATATATATAGAGAACTTTTTGTTCAAGAACTGGCCATGTCAATTGGTGACGAATTTTTGTTGGATAAAATTTTATCATTTCAGTTAGCTGAATTTTGTGAAGATTGTGGGTTGAAGCAAAGATTGGTGGCAAATAATTTTAGAAAACTATGTGACCTGGTTTTAAGCAACATTAATAATTTAGAAGTTACTATATTAAGAAAAAGAGATGAAAAGGATTTTGTTCAGGAGCTGATCAGGAACATCGGGGCCAGGGCACAGCATTTCAAGGAGATCTCATTTGATTTACTGCATATTAAACTGTAATAAAAGAAATAACTGCTTTACAATCTATTTCAAATTGCCTGTGCCTGCATGATCACACGACATCGACAACCACGTACGTAAGGTCATCATCAAACAGGTCACTGCAATTCCACTCCTGCACCTGGCTAAAAAGATAAACGGAAAATTCATCGCATGCAAGTTTTTTTCCCTGGCGGATAATTTCCTTGAACCTGTTTATTCCCGTGGGGGGTGATTTAATGCATCTGTTATGCAACCAATTCAGCACATTTCTTGAATTGTTAGAGATTTTTCAATTGTTTTTAGAGGGGATGTATTGCATCACCCCAACGCCATCTCCTTAACATCCTTTTCCAAAAGGTATTATTCTCATTTTATAATCACTCATGCCCTTGGAAGAAGGCCATATTCTTCAGGGAGACCTTTTTATAGAATATTAAAATATACCTACATACTATTCATTCAATGTTTGAGACAATTTTTTCTGGAACTTTTTTTTAAACTCCCACTATTATAGTTCAATCGAATGGTCATTGAAAAATTATTTTTGTATATTATTTTCATTGATGCAAGAGCTAGACAATGTTTTGATTTTGATATGATTACGTATTAATAACATAAAGTGGAGGGTAACATGTATAAGGTACTTATTTTTCTTGCCATAACTTTTGTTATGAATTCATGCCTTCACTTTAGTGGTTCAAGCAGTATTAATGGAGGATTTTTCAAATCTCGAATAACAGATGGTCCAGCTTGCAGTGATGCCGGTGACTCTCATTACGACGATCAATTGGTATTCACCTGGGATAATCCCAATTTGAATAATATAAGAATGCAAATAGCAAAGGATAGTTTATTTTCTGAATTGATTCTTGGTGATAGCGGGGGGTATGATCTCAATTTTGTTGATGGTAATGCAACGTATACAAGCTATACTCATACGGTAAACCCTGCAGACGGGGCTTTATATTATGCACGAGTAAAAATACAAGATGCGGAAGGCAACTGGAGCAACTGGGGAACTGCATCTGACGGTATTACTTTATATGGAACAATTATTGCTAAGATAAAGGACACAAATTTAAATAACCTCGCAGGATTAACAGTAACATTAAGAAATAATTCTGATGAGGACATAACTTCAACGGTATCTGGAGCTGATGGAACATTTACTTTTAGTGATGTGCCAATCGGAAACATCGCATATAAACTGGCGGTAACAGGAACAGCTGTTTATCTGAGTGCAGTAAAAGGACAAATCAGTGTTAATCTCGGCACAACTGATCATGGTGTTATCTTTTTAGTTCCAAATGACGCATTACCCGGTAAAATTTCAGGTACTGTAATTGACGCCAATCTTGGAACAGCTCATGAAGGAGTATCAATAAAATTTTTTGACTGGTCAGGAATAGAAGTTACAACAGCAGGCACAGTAACAGCTTCTGATGGAACATTCACCTCTGCCGGCAGCAATCTTTTTCCGGGAAGCTATACGCTCAATGTTGAGAAAGACGGGTACTATATGTTAATTACCACATCTCCGGTTAATGGCAATATCAACACAGGGCAGCTTGCTATCTGTGGGAATCTTGCAGCACCTCAGGTACGGCTTGTGCTTCAATGGGGAGCAAAACCAACCGATATGGATATTCATGTTGTTGGTGTCACTGATAGTAGCCAATCAGATGCAACCCCAGTCTATGATAATATTACAAATGGTAAATTCCATCTCTGGTCATGGGAGAGGTCCTATGATGAAAGAACTGGCAATTACTGGATCGGACTCCCGCCATACGGCGATGGGTCTGACTATTTAGAGGGAGACATAACCGGTGACTATTCAACTGCCAGTCTCGTGCAGGATGTAAATAGTGGAGGATATGGTCCCGAGGCAGTCAATTTTTACAGCGGGTACAAGGCTGGAACATATACTGTCACTGTACATAGTTTTAGTTCTGAGGAATGGTCTGTCAGTAATCCGTTCATAAAAATCTATGATGATCAGGGATTGGTAACAATAGTAAATTGTCCATCAAGTCATTCCTCTGCAATTGTTGCCAATAATTATTGGAAGGCATTTAAATTAATAATAAACCCAGGCTCACGGCCGCAGACAATCTTGCCATCTGGAGATCCTTTCTTTGATACTATTGATGATAATTATTCCGACATAGCAGTATTTGATTGGGAACCATAAAAAATATGGGTCACATTATTAAATAAAAAAAAGCCAGGTTTTCGAAAATAAAATCTCAATGTCATTAAGGGAAGGCCTGCGTACGGCCGCATGGCGCTCAGGGAGCCGATTATAAGCAGGATCAAACCGGACGATCCTTTCGGGAAATATACGATGAGGGTCCGTGTAAATGACCATGTGAGGAACAGCGAGGTTATATTTTCACTGTTATTTGATGTGGTGAAGTGACTGACGGGGATGGAATCCCGCCTGCAACCTCCTCTTTTGTAAGTTTTCCCCGCGCCCACAACATCCGTTCAACCATGATGCTGAAGAAGGCCTCGAGCTTTTCCTGGACAGCCTGACCTTCTATTAAACCCAGGGCACGCGCTATTGCCTCAAAAGTGCTTACACGGGCCGGGTCGGTCTGTGTCCGAAGCCGAAAATTTGACTCCGGGCCGGCAGAGAGATGCACCCGGGGGAGATCGAGCAGGGAAGGCTCGCGCTTCGACATCGCAGCTGCCTGGTTCCAGTTGCCGTCAAGGGCAATCAGTGTCACGGGTATATGTATGTTATCAAGGAATGCCTGGTTTAATTCTTGTGAATCATCAGACGCAGTGAGGACAAGCCCCTGAGTGCCGGGGGGAATCATCCCTGCGGTATCGGTAGGCTTGTCTTTCTGTCCCCGAAGGCACATGAAGCTGTTGACCAGTGCCAGGGGGACCAGTCTGCCCGTGTTGCTTGCCCTGACCAGCTCGCGTACGTGCATAATCACAGCCACCCGCGTCCCAAGGTCCAGGCGGGGGGCTGAGCCGCAGATGCAGAGGTTCGGGAGCATCAGGCAGCCGGCGCATCGGGAACGGCGTTGTCTATTTTTTCGCATGCGGATACTTTTCCACAGGAGTGCCGTGATGTATAGCGGATTTTTCCCTGCATATACTGCACAATGGGAATAGGATATGGTTTGCGAAAAGTTCACCGATATGTGAGATTGTCGAATCTTTAATGTTTGATGAATCCCCCTCCAAATTCCAAATGTTATTTTTATAATTATAGCGGTTCACAACTGTTGTCATATAAACCTGAAGATAAGAGGATTAGCGGTATATCTTTACATATTGATAAAATTTCGGCCTAATGTCTCCAGTGCAATAACCTTGTCCGGGAAAAATAATTTTTAATCAATTCTCGATTACTTGATAAGCACCGTAAGCCGCGTATTTTTGTCTATCGTAATCGTCCATGTGCCTGTCCATGGGCTTGTCACCGTGCCTGCAAAATAATACCTGTTTGCAGTGCCGGCCAGACTTGCGGATTGCAGATTTGACGCCCTTACCCATGGGTTCCATATTTACATTAATAATGTTGAGCAAATCGGGAACTTCAGTTTTAACGCGCGTAACAATTCAGTGACTTTTATCGGGGTCATATTTAATGCAGGTGATATGGTGAAGATTGTCTATGAAACCCCCGTTTCAGGAACTTGATCCGGTTAGACCTCTCTGATATTGAAAGTACATTACTCCCGGTCGATAGCGGCCGGGAGTATTTAATTTTATGGCTCTTCTTTTGCTTCAATTCCATAACCTGAGCTCTTTTGTTCTCAATTTTTATATCATTTTTGGAAATTTTTGATAAAAATTATTCAATTTTTTGACTTTTCCCTGAAAAAACTACACTTTTTAAAAGGATGATAATTATGACTGCTTTACGTTAATATTTAATTAAACATTGTTTCAAATTTAGTAATGCGTTCATTTTATTTTTGGGGGAAAAGGGGTAGTAAAATGAAAAGTTATACGATCGTTAAGATCGTCTCCAGGTTATGTGTATTCATGGCAATGATATCGTGGATTGGGGCCTGCAGCGGCGGCGGAGGGGGTGGAGGCGGGGGTGGCGTAAATCCAGATATCACATCTCCCGGATTAACCATAACCAACCCGCTTGTCAATACATCGGTTAATGGCACAACAGTCATCACTTTTACGGATGATGATGTGAACACACCACAAGTATCGGTTGACAACACGAACTGGACAAACGCAATCAACGGGACAACCAATCTTTCTGATATAGCTGAATTCTTTTTATTGCCCCAGGGCACATTCACCTTGTATCTGCGGGATACTGATGCATCGGATAACACCGGCACGGACTCTGTTAGCCTAATTAAGGATACCCTGTCAATTACCAATCCGCTTGCCGGGGCAACGGTAAACGGTTCTTCGACCTTCAGTTTTTCTGACGACGATGCAACCCCGGCCCAGGTTTCGGTTGACAACAGCAACTGGACAAATGCGACAACCGTTACGACCCTCACGGATATCCCCGAATTTACTGGATTGTCTGACGGCGCTTTTACACTCTACCTGAAGGACACCGACGCTGGCGGACACACCGATACGACCTCGATAAGCCTGATAAAAGATGCAACTGCCCCGACTGTAGCTATTACCATACCTGCATCTGCAGCATCGGTCAAAGGTACTGAAACCATCAATTTCACAGATAATGACATAAACGCCCCGAAGGTATCGGTCAACAACGTCTACTGGACAAACGCTGCCAGCAGGACAACGAAGCTTTCAGATATCCCCGAATTTGCGGGATTGGCAGAAGGCTCATTTTCACTTTATCTGAAGGACTCAGATGCAACAGGGTACACCGGCACCACCTCAATCAGCCTGACAAAGGACACCA
>JBFZEZ010000571.1:0-2995 GCA_041306585.1 Spirochaetota bacterium
CAACGAAAAGTTGGCCTTCAATATGCTTAATTGGTTTTATCAGCCCGAATCGTTGAAGAAGAATGTTACGAATATGTTCCCGGTTGGAAAATATACTCTTCATTTCAGAGGCGATACTGTTGGTAACTATCATTACCTGAAAGGGGAAAATCCCAATGCAATGACTTTCGGGCATGAAAACAAAACAAACATGGAAAATTTCAACTGGTTCGGCGACGGGTCCCATGTTGACTGGCAGATACATTACAATGCTTTCGTCTCTTCCATTTTTCATATGTATTCCAGCTTTTATCCTAATGATGAATTTTTGCATAGCACAACATATCCTTTACTAAAAGGCCTGGCTGAATTTTGGAAGGAACTACTCAACTGGAATGATGAAATCAATGCCTATGTATTGCCGGGTCTTGTCTCCTTAACCGAGGATCTGGTGGCTGAGAATCCTCTTGATGCGGCCATTTCAGCCAAATGGAATCTTTTAATGGCAGCTGAATATGCACAGAGACTTGGGCTGGACAAGGAGTTAAGGGAAGAATGGCGAAGAATCGCCAACCTGATAAATATTCCCCAGAATGATAAATATTACCTTGAGTTTTTCAAAGATGATGGTCAGCGATCCGGTGGCGGATACCAGGGTATAAGAGGAATGGTTTATCTGGCTTATCCGGTAAAGGAAATCATTCCCTTGCTCGACAGAGAAAAAATAAGGCGAACACTTGATCGCACCTGGGAGCGCAACAACGCAGGGAAAAGCAGCAGTGATGCTGGTCATACGGTAGTGCTGGAGAAACCAGAACTTAATCTCGAGCAATTATCCGGGATGATAACTTTTGTTGCCAATTGGTTTGCCCTCGCCGAAGCCTATGCGGGAAGTGGCGACAATGCCTATGACGTTTCATCCTACTGTCTCACTAAACTTGACACTGCCGGCAACATACTCTTCGAAACCGACAATCTCAGACCCTATTACATGGATAGTTACGCTTCCTTTGCCATTGTTCCGCCTTCCATGCTTGTGCAATCAATGAATGATACCATAAAAGTTTTTCCTGCCGTGCCGGGGATATGGAAAGATATCAGCTTTTACGATTTGCCTGCTGAAAACGGCATTCGGGTTTCAGGCAAAATGACTGGCGGAGCAGTGGAATGGATAAAACTCCATAAAGATGGGAAAGAAATTGCCATGAGCCGTGAAAAAACTTATTTTGAGGTAAAAATTAAAAATAACAGGGTAATTGTAAATCCAATAAAATGATGGGGAAGCAAAGTGAAATTGTTGACAAATAACTAATAGTAACAAAAAAAACACTGATAAAATGAGTATTCCCTGCATAAACAAAGCACTTGCATGCTTCCTTAGTATAATCTTGCCCCAGCTTTTGATTGCGCAAAAAATAAATCTCCTTGACTTACAGGAGAAAATTGAGTTTGAAAGAATAGAAGAACGCCCTTTTATTCCTTTAACTAACGGCACATTTTTCAGTGTTCTTGCCGCCAATCCTGCAGTGACAGAGTTTAAGGGACTTTTGTACTTTGTTTTTCGCGGACAGGATGAGAAAGGACACGATCAGATCGGTATGTGGACAACTCCCGCGCAAGGGGCCGACGGAATTAAGTGGGAAATTCATTATCCGTACCCGGTCATTCCTGTATCAATAGACAGCATGGCACCCGATAATAATCATATCCTTGACCCGGGTTTGCTAGTTATGCGGGATTCCTTGTTTGTATACTATACAGGAAAGTCTACTCATTCAGATCCTGAATACTCCATTTGCCTGTCTGTAATGGGAGAGAATAATACATTTGAGAAATCACAGTATAATCCGATTATCAGGGGAGCGATTGCTCCGGAGGTGATTTTATTTAATGGATTGATTTATATTTTCTATCAGCGATTGAATCCCGGCGGTTTTTGGGAAGTGTTTGTTTCTGAAAGTACCGATGGTGTAAATTTCAATGTTGAGAATGAACGAAAAGTATTTGGTCCGTCAGGGATTGACGGGACATTCGACAGTTACAGCATCGCAACCGTTCGGATTTTCAGGGAAGGTGATTATTTCTACATGACCTATGCTGCCTGCAGCAAGTATATCGATTATCCTGAAAGTATAGGATTGGCAAGGAGCCCTGATCTGTTGGAATGGGAAAGATACCAGGGCAATCCGATTTTTACAAGAGGAGATGCGGGGTCATGGGATGAGGGTGCCGTGTGGTTTCCCACGGTAAGAAAATTTGGCGACAGCTATGTAATGTGGTACGAAGGGGCAGGTACAGGCTTAGGGACTGGTGGAAGGAAGGCGCGAAAAGCTTCGCGTTTGGCCAGGGCTCATAATTACGGAGGTTATCTGTCTACCTCATTTTCTCAGATAGGCATTGCGATTTTTGAAGGCAATATAATTAAAATGTTTGATAAGGATTGAATACACTAGTTTCTGCTTTCGCAATCAGAAAAGCAGAATCATTCATTTTGCTGAGGTGATCTTATGATGTAAACTATATAAAAAGATGAAAAAAATCCATTTATCGATTGTCTTGCCGTTTATATTTTCTTTAAGTACTGTAGCACAGGTGTTTAATATTGTAGATTATGGTGCCATCCCTGATAATAAAACAATAAATACACAATTCATACAAGCCGCCGTCGATTCGTGCGCTATTTCCGGTGGAGGAACTGTTTATGTGCCGGCCGGAGTGTTTGTCACCGGAACATTTGGTCTGAAATCAAATGTAAACCTATTTCTTAGTAGTGGTGCCGAGCTGAAGGGGAGCAGTAATATCGATGATTATAAGATTTTTCGGGCACCAGGTCAAATTCCTGTTCATTACGGTATTATTTATACTCATAAGGCAGACAATGTTTCAATAACCGGACCGGGGATCATTAACGGAAATGAAGAGGCATTTTTTAAGTGGGATACTACAAAGGTACTCGAGTGGGGGGGGGCACGCTATACGCGTCAGGGAGAGAATATCCGGACAGTCAGGGAAGGAT
>JBFZEZ010000572.1:0-2639 GCA_041306585.1 Spirochaetota bacterium
GACCACAAGCGGGGCAATAATTCGATTTCCCGATTTCAGCTCCACACCCTCAACAATTCTCGAACTCACGAGGATCTTTTTAACCTCGTCGCCGAGTATAAGCGCCCCCCCCAATTCCCTGAAGCGCGCCGCGAGAATGCCGGCGAAATCGGCCCCGGTACATGCAAGCCGCCATGCCGAAAAAAGATATGTTGCCAGGGCCATATGGTGATAGAGAACCGGGCATTCTGATGACGGAACCCCCGTCCATCCGCACGTTGCGCCGAAAACGCCCATCAGTCCAGGGGAACAGTTCAGACTCATAAGATATTCGCTTAACGGTATGAAATATGACTGCATGGGACCGGTTGGGCCGGCTGAAAAAATAAAGTCAAGGGTGTCCATCGCACGGGCCGCCAGCCTGAAGGTTTTCATTATTTCCGTAATTGCAACAGCATCCCCCGGGAAGGCCTCCCTGAGGTTATGCTCGAAATGATCAACACCCTCCGGGAGATCGAAGGAAAAATCGTCGAAGATATAGCGGTCGATGACGCCCTGGCCCCCCATCCTCTCGAGGGGGATGTTATCCCCAATCCCCATGTAATTAAAAATCCTGCCGAGGGGCTGGTCTTTTCCCATGGATCCGAGGTAATGAATTCCGACAGGGCAGTCGAACCCGCGCCTGACATAGCTCCTCATCATCCCGCCGGGGTCACGGTTTTTTTCGATTATCGTAACATCGTAATCGAGCATGGCAAGAAGGATACCGGAGGATAAACCCCCGATCCCCGAACCGATGATTACCGCTTTTCTTGAGATACTGTCATTGATCATGGAATGCCCGTTTTTAAATGAATGTATTGCTTCACACACTTGTCATTCCCCCGCAGGCCGGGACCGATCCTACCTGAATGCATGTCGTGTAAAATCAAAATGTTTACAATTTAAATAATAAAGCAAGAATTTTTATAACTATTCAGCATAATTTGCAATAACATAACATCACTCTTTAAAAGCCCCCTGAATCCCCCGGAGGGGGACTTGGGAGAGTGTAACTGTACAAGTATGTTCAGTAAAAATTACGAGGTATCAAATTAATACTTTTTCAAAGTCCCCCTTTGGGGGATTTAGGGGGCTTTTAAGTTGGTATATTTGCACATTTAATCATACAAAATATTATTTGTTGAAAAAATACAAAAATTTAAAAAATTTCTTGATTAATTCAATAATTAATATCAAACTGCTAACAGTTGTAATATCTTCGCACAGCACAATGTTGTATCGCTTATTCAATGGTGCGGCGCCACACCGGCGAGAAAAGGGAAATGGAGTTTTCATATAACCGATGCAAAATGAAGACAAAAAAACGATTCTTCTCGTGGAAGATGAAGCCTGCACCTCCATCTTGGAGCGGGCAATACTCGAGAGACACGGCTACAAGGTCATATCTGTGCTCACCGGCGAGGAAGCGGTGACTATTGCCGAAACGGTCCCGGAACTGCATCTCGTCCTGATGGACATCGACCTGGGTGACGGAATTGACGGTATCCGCACAGCGGAATTGATTCTCGAAAAACGCGATCTCCCCTTGATCTTTTTATCTTCCACCATAAATAACGATATTGCGGAAAAAATGGCCCGGATAGACTCCTACGGCTACATTGCGAAAGCTTCTGGAGATGCCCTATTGATCGGAAATATCAACATTGCATTACGGCTTTTCAACGCACAGCAGAAAGCGAAACTGCGGGAAAGTGAACTGCGTTCAAAAAACTATGTTTTCGATGCATCCATTGCCGCAAAAAGCATTGCCGACCTTGACGGCAACATAACAGAGGCAAATGATATGTTTCTTCGCACCTGGGGCTACCAGGACAGGAAAGAAGTCATTGGCCGGTCGATCCCCCATTTTCTTAAAAATCAGGAAGAAGCACATGCAATACTAACCGCACTCGACAGCAGCGGGACATGGGAAGGCGAATACACGGCATTAAAAAAGGACGGATCACTATTCAATGCACATGGACTGGCAACAACATTGCACGATGAAGGCGGCCGGAAAATCGGGTACCAGTCGTCGGTACTTGATATAACAGAACGAAAGCGTACTGAGAAGCTCATAAAAATTGAGCGCGATCTGGGAATGGCCCTTGCCGAGGCCGGGTCTCTGAAAGAAGCCCTTGGACTCTGTCTCGATGCGGCCATATCCATGTCAGACATGGACTCCGGCGGTGTGTACCTTGTGAATGATTCCTGCGAAATGGACCTCATTTTGCACAAAGGATTGTCTGATGACTTTATCAGGGGGGCGTCTCACTACGATGCGGACTCTAATAACTCCCGCATTGCCAGGTATTGCGTTTCGATTTACCTGGACAGTTCAGGACTGTCGTCAGGGGGTGATGAAAAAGCACGCACAGAGATAATGACTTCATACGCAGCGGGCATAAAAAACAAATTACTCTTCCAGAATGAAGGGATAAAAGCGTTCATTATACTCCCTGTCTGCATACAGGGCAAGCCCCTGTCATGCCTGAATATCGCGGCGCATACGGAAAAAAAAATTCCATTACACACAAGACTAGCTCTTGAGAGCATTACCTCGCATATTGCATCGGCGATCCTCAAAATAAAAATCCATGATCAATTAATAGAAAGGG
>JBFZEZ010000573.1:0-7649 GCA_041306585.1 Spirochaetota bacterium
AGTGGATAAAAAAAAGGTGACCGTATATGCGGAACTTGAAAATGGCTCGCCTGCGGCCTTTGCTTTTCCCGACAACGGCAGGCGGGTGCTTATATTTGCCATGGGGCCTTCTGCCTTCTGGGGGGACGCCGGTCTTTCCGGATATTTCATCGATATCATCGGCATGTTCAGTAAAAACCTCGCTATCGCGGAAGACCGCATAACTGGAGACAGGAATGCGGTAAAAAAAACCGGCACCGTCGAGGAGATGGTCCCGCGCGAGGCACTGCTTCATGTCGCTCTTGCAGCGCTTGTTTTCGAGTCTCTGGCTTTTTTATTAAGGGGGATTTTAAGGCGGCGACGGCAGGATGACGCCGGGGTTTCACAGGGCGTATCGGAAGCGGGGAGGGTAACCGCAGTGATTGTACTTTTCGTTATGCTGTTTATCAGCGGCGACCTGTTTGCCGACGGATTCAGGTTTATTGAACTCGATTATGACGCTATGCCGAAACCTGAAAATTCGGAGATGTTCGCGAACCTGAAGCGGGAAGCCGAAAAGAGGACCTCGCTCATCATCAATCCTAATTTTTACACAAAAATCACCATCGGTGAACTCGCCGCGGGGACCCTTCCCGAACTCCCCTATCTGTGGATCATCGGGTGCAAAGGGAACGCATTTTACGCCGGGGGTGTAGCTGCCGCACTGGTGCGTTTTGTCGAACGCGGAGGGATAATACTATTCCTTGGGTGTTCGGGTGCGGGGGATACCCTGGATCAGGAGGTGAGCGATCTCGCGCTCCGCATATCCGCCGGGATGCCCGATGCCGTTGATTTCAGAAAATTGCCGCGCGATCACCCTGTGTATAAATCCTTTTATCTCTTGTCAGGCCGTGGATTTTCCGGGGTCGATATCTCCCGTTCCACGCGGCGCACAGCCCTGCTTGCGCGGGGGAACGATCTTAAAACAGGCATCCTGCAGGGGGACGAGATGTCAATACGCGCGGGGATAAATATCCTTCTGTATCTTTTAAGCGGGAATTACAAGGGAGACCAGATCCATACGCGCCAGATCCTGAAAAAATTGAAAGAGCGGGAGCTGTACCGATGATATTCATAATCGGGTCAATCATTATTTTTATTGTTTCCGCCTGGCTTGTTGCAGGGGGGTGGGTCAACGTGTGGTCGCGGATTCTCTTTGGCGTTTTTTCACTCATCGCAACCGTGATCCTTTTTTTATTCGGCCTGAATATTACAATTTCGGCGCCCCGGCTTGAAGCCGAGCGCCGTATCGTGTTATGCGCGGCTGATGTGTCGGCCAGCACAGGGCTTACCCTCGAGGAAGCGAAGAGGGCGATGTCAGGGGCGTATAGCGGCTATAACCTCGAAATTATCCCTTTTTCCGATTCATTGCGGGGAGAGGAAAAAGCGGACTCTACCGCTATGATCGATTCCCTTCGCGCCTTCATGTCGTACGCTATGCATGAATACCGCGACGAGCGGATTGCCGGGACTGTCATTATCACTGACGGAAATGAGACCGAGGACGTATCATCGCTGACCGGAGAACCGAAGACCATCGGTTCCTTTCCGCATAATGTGGTTTACCTGAAAAACAAGAATGACGATGGGGATTTTGACAAATCTGTCGTATTCCTCGACGCCCCGCGCTTCATGACTCTTTTCAATAAGGAGAGGGTCACCTTTGCCGTGTATGTCGCGGGGGGCCGGCTTGACGGCGTACCGGTGGAGCTGCGGCTCGACGGTAAGGTGCTCGGCAATGTGTATGTGCCGGTCAAAGGCGGCTACGGAGAAGGATTTTTCGACCTCATTATTAAAGACCCGGGTAATTATCTACTCGAAGCTGCAGTTGCACGTGACTCACGCGAACGGTTTATCGAAAACAACAGGGATTATGCCTCGATAGAAGGGATCATGAAGGGCTTCAGGGTCCTGCATATAAGCGGCCACCCTTCGGCTGATACCGCCTTTATCCGGCGCGGGCTGCAGAACATTCCCGGCGTGGACATGATATCATTTTATATTCTGAGGACGATGCGGCAGATTGTGAGCACCCCTGAGAGCGAACTGAGCCTTATTCCCTTCCCGACAGACGAGCTTTTCAGGAAGGAGCTGGATAATTTTGACCTCATTATAATCAACGATTTTTTTCTGTCGGAGTTTTTGAACCCGCTTTATATAAATAATATCGCTGGTTTCGTGAAATCCGGGGGCGGGCTCCTCATTTTCGGGGGGCCGAATTCATTCCTCAGCAAGGATTGCGCTTCAAACACCTTCTGCCCGCTTCTCCCGTATGTCTCAACGCCGGCGCCTAACTGGCAGGGGGATATTTTGTACGGTGTCACACCGGACCTTGCCGGCCGCCTTACCTCGGTAGGCGCATTGTTTAGGAACGCGCGGATATCTTTCGCAGGAATCAACAGGCTGGGGGTGCGGGATTCGGCCGTTGTGTTCGCCCGTTCTGATGACGGCAGTCCGGTCATAGCGGGGGGGTATTACGGCAAGGGGAGGGTCCTTGCGGTTGCCACGGATTCATTCTGGAGAACTTCGTATAACGGTAGTGTAAACAATGAACGCGCCCTTAAGTCAATGGTACGCTATCTCCTCGGCATATCGACCATGCCGGTGAAGATAACCGGCTCCAGTGTCGCTTTTGAAATGCTCACCGGAGGGGCCCCGGCCGGGGTCACTGCGGTGCTCACCTTCAAAAATCCTGACGGGACAACACAGCACGAAGAGACCATGACCCCTGACGCGCCCTATCAGCTCAGGAAAGACGACTCGCGGCTTCTATCCGTGAAAATAATGTTTGGCGGGAAGCCCATTGATGAATTCAAGCTGGTTAATATCCAGGAAAAACGTGACAACGAATTTGCTTTTATTCAGAATGGGAAGCCCTACCTTCAGAAGCTGGCCGATAAAGGCGGGGGCGCCTTCATCGAAAGTGGACTGACGAACCTTGAGAAAAAGCTTGGGAAAGCGAAGCTCCGCAATGCTGTCGCACTCTCCGGAAAAAAATTGGTAGAGGCCCCGCTGTGGCAGCACACCGGCCTTCTGCTTCTTCTTCTTTATTCTGTTCTTGCAGCGTTTTATTTCAAGAGCCGTTATCACGATTAATAATAAAAACAGGATGAGACCTGCCATGCCTTTTTCATATCCAGTAAAAATTTCCGGGACCGGTTCATTCCTCCCCGGTAAACCCGTACCCTTTGATGATATCGACCGGTATCTCGGCGATATAACGCATGCCCCGAAGAATATCATGAAGTGGCTTTCCCGCATAAAGCCGCTTATGAAGGAGATGCTTGACATCGAGTATTATCATTACGCGATCGATCCGCAGACGCGCGCCTTTACCGAGGACAATGTTACCATGGCAGTGAAGGCCGCGCGTGAAGCAATCAATGCCGCGGGACTCAAACCGGGGGACATCGAACTCATCGTATACGGGAGCGCGCACATGGACCAGATGCCGACACCGTCCGTACGGATACAGGAAGCCCTTGGTATCGAACGCTGCTCTGAGCTGGGGATCCACGCAAATTGCACCTCGGCGTACAAGGCCCTGCTTGCGGGGCATGAATTTCTCCGATGCGGCAGATATAAAAATGCATTAGTTCTTTCCTCAAGCATGTCGTCATCAGAGCTCAGGGCAGAATATTATAACCAGGAGCTCGTGACTAAAGAAGACCTGTTTCTCCGCTGGTTCCTCTGCGACGGGGCCGGAGCTGTGGTGCTCCAGGCCGATGAGGAATCCGGGAAGGGCCTGTTTATTGAGGCGACATACATGGAATCGATCGGCGGAAAAAAGCCGTCAGCCATGGGAAACAAGCGCCCTGCTTACTGGATGAACCCGAAGGATGAATTTGACCGGGGCTATCATCACCTGGCGCAGATGTTTCAGGAGGAACTCCGTACTCATTTTCATGATTCCGACGGCACCGTTTTTTTCAAGGGGCTGAAGCGGATGATCGAGATGCATTCCCTGGACCTGTCGCACCTTCGATTTTTTCAGGTGAACCTTCCGTCAAAGCACATTTCGGAACTGGTGATGGAGGAGTGCGCCCCCCTTGGCATCCCCGCCGGCACCCTGTATTCGCGGATGTCGAAGATGGGATATTCAGGCCCCCCGATGGCGTTTATCTGTTTAGATGCGATCTGCCGGGAGGAAACACTTGTTGACGGGGATTTGATATTGAGCTTCGTCACTGAGGTGAGTAAGTTTATGCAGGCCGGCTATGCGCTGCGCATGCACGGGGGTAAATGACTATTAAAAAATTTTCCCTGTGCTCTTGGCAACAGTGATTTGCGCTTATGGCCGGATACTCGTTAGGCATGCACAATGGGGAAGAACTTTACTTCCCGCACTTTATCCCTAATCCTCCAGCCCCGCTTTCTGCCATGCGTCTTTCCTGGCAAAATCGTAATAATGCCAGTACTGGACCATAACGGACACAGCGCGCGATATGAGCCGCGGGTTTATGCGCCATGCCGCCTTGAGGACATTCCAGAACATCTTTCGAACATCACCCGGGGCCGTGAAGTTAAAATGGCATAACACCCTGATCATAAGGGGGATGCGGTTGATCGTTTTTTTTCTGGTTGAATAGAGTTCGGTAAAATAACTGACGTTTTTCAGCCAGCCGATGATACGCTGTTCGAAATGTTCAGGTTCGTATATGCGTTTAAAAAGGTCTTTATGCCCCTGGTAGAGCTGCTTCAGTGTCATTTTTTTCGGGATGATGTTTGTCGTGAGGTGCCAGAACCCGCGAAAATCTTCAACCAGCCGTTTTTCTTTTTTCATGCGGTCATATAACGGCGTATTTTTCGGAGCATTGAGCACGCTGATCGATGCTATGGGGCTTGAGGTGTCATCGAGGAATTCTTCCACATCGTGAAATACCGCCGGGGTGTCGTGGTCGAACCCGACGATCATTCCTATGAAGGGGACGATGCCGTAGCTGGATATCCGGGGGATTACTTCGTAGGGATTGTATTTCACCATCTGACCTTTGTTTACTTCTTCAAGACATTCTTTTTTTGTCGTTTCGAGGCCGAGGAATATAACGCTGAAACGGGCGTCCGCGAGGAGCTTCAGAATTTCGTCATCCGCGCCGATCATGACTGTGGCCTGAGTGCTGAATGAAAGGGGGCTCTCCAGGGTGCGGTTCCATGTTATGATTTCATTGAGAAGGGCGATGGTGAATTTTTTATTCACATAAAAATTATCGTCTGAAAAGAAGACGGTCTCGGCCCCTGCCGCGTGAGCATTTTTAACCTCCTGCATGATGTGGGGTATTGACTTTGTTCTGTGTTTTCTGCCGATGACCCGGATTACATCGCAAAAATCGCAGTTATTGGGACACCCGCGGCTGGTCTGGACTGAAAAATAGAGATAATCGCGTGACTTGATATACGAAAGGTCCGGCGGTGGGCTCTCCTCCATGTTGATGTATGACTGCTGGCGATAAACAGGGAGGGCCGTGCCCGCGGTCCATTCGCGCAGGAATTTCGGCCAGATATATTCCCCCTCGCCAATAAACAAATGGTCAGCAATTGTGCCGACACTGTCCGGATCGATTGTCGCATAAATCCCGCCGACAGCGACCGGGATGCCCCGCTTGCGGAATTCCCCGGAAATGTACTGCATCCGCTCATACTGGAGGGTGTAACCGGTAATACCGACGAGGTCGCATTTCATCTCCCAATCGATATTTTTAATGTTTTCATCACAGAAGATATATTCAATAGTGAGGTCAGGGGGGGTGAGGGCAATCAGGGTGAGCAGGGCCGAATTCGGCATTAGTGTTTTATGTTTTCCAACAATATCGATCGCCCCCTGCATTGCCCAGAAATTCTCGGGGGATTTCGGATTTATGAGGTAGATGCGTTTTTTTTTCATTAAGAGGCCGCCTTCTGAATATGATGGAACATGCCGAGATTTATCGGGATTGATTTTCCCAAAGCTGGATAAATATGCAATAGTTTTTTACCTGGGTGGGAGGGGTTTTTTGTAAGAGGTCAAAAAACAGAGGGGTTCATTGACACAGCAGCCATATGGTATTCCCGTACCCGCCTGTGCGATTATAACAACGGCGGGGATCCTTCTCGCTAGACTCGAATTAAGGATTCCCGTCTGCACGGGAATGACATGGTATGGATTGTTACCCCCTAAAAATGACCTGTTAGTTAAATTGCAGCACAATAAACCAATTTTGACTTGGCATAATAAACGAATTATAGCACATTGTATTAAATTTTATCAAAAGGATCAGGCCTTATGACACCACAAGATGAATCACCACTCGAACCCGATCAGCAAAACACGCAGGAACCCCCAAAAAAAATCAGGGGGATTCTTTTTACCTGTATTTCAATTCTGTCATGCATCATTTTTCCGCTGCTGCTGCTTGTTGTGATTTTTTATCAGCTCTTTGTAACCCCGGATTTTTACACCAGCATTCTGAAACGTTCAAGCCTGATAAAAACGTTCATAGAGGCATATACTGTCAGCATCGATCAGAATATTAAAAAAGAAATAAATGAGTCGGTTAAACTGGATGATTTTGTCAGCGAGTTTAATGATGTAAAGAATCAATCGGAAAAGGCTTTCGATTATTATAAGATGCTCAACCGTTCCGACGAATATGACGACCTTAAGACCCGGAGAAAGGAATTGTCCGGACTTTCATGGCAATACGCCCCGAGTTCATTTAAATCAAAAGATGAATTCGAAAACTATCAGGAAAATGAGCTTGCTCGTTTCGATACCAGGATTGAGGAGATCGAAAAATACCGGGATGACAATGAAGACGCCATCGACAAAGCGGAAGATGCGATGAAAGTTTCCGAAAAAGAACTTAAAAAAGCCCAATCGACCCTGGAGGATAAACAGGACCAGGCCGACGATATTGTAAAAAAATACAGGGAAGCATCGATGAGCGAGATACATGAAGATATCGAAGTGTTGGGATCGCGGTTGACCTCAATACTCAACGAAAAACTTATTGACGGCACTGTCAGAAATAAAATTGAAACAGTCATAAATTTTTTGACCAGCTATTATGACCAGGAACGTGACGGCAAAATTTCTGTGGAAACATTCCCCTACAGGCCGGATTATAGAAAACTGACAATAGCATTCCCCGACATGTCGTTCAGTATGTGGATTGAGGAGGAAGTAAACGGCATCATGCAGAAAAGACATCTTCTGAGCCAGGTGCTCGTTGACGAAATCAGGCGCACCGGGGAGCTTAAGAAAAAAAACACCTACATCAATATATTCAAACTTGCGGATACATCCCTTGGCGAGCACTTCGGCAATAAATATTTGAGTAAATTCAAACTTTCGATTGATAATGGGATCATAAATCTGCAGTTGAAAAATCTCGAGGGGGACGATGCGCAGCGGCTGGAATGGGTCATGCTTGTGTTGACCTGGGGGGCATATCTCAAATTTGTTCTTCCCGGTCTTCTGTTCATGCTCTTCATGTATTATTTTTTCTCCCGGGTAGACCGGGACCGGAAGTTGCAATTGCTGCAGCACATGAGCATCATACCTTCAGCGGTAATAATTTTCTTCAGTTTCGCAGGCTTCCTAACTGCCCGATATTTTATCTCCATGAGGCCTGACCTCATAGAGAACATCATAG
>JBFZEZ010000574.1:0-4127 GCA_041306585.1 Spirochaetota bacterium
ATATATATTTCATTTGAAAAAGCAGAAGAGCAAGCCGGGGGCTTCGGGGTGACCCTGTATGAGGAAGTCAGAAGACTGCTTGTGCATGGAATCCTTCATCTTCTGGGCTTTGACCATGAAATATATATCTCACCGAGTTCTTCAATCTGAAGACCTGCTGTCGGAAATGGTTCGTCTCTGTTTGCAAAGCTGATGACATCGGTAAATGAATTTTTTTTTCGATACTTACGATTCAGCTCTTTCATGAAAGGGTTGTCGGTTGCAATTACTGTCACAGACACATTGTCGAGAGACAAAATTTCCAGTATCCTCATTGCATCCGACTTAATCGTTTTTTTGGATATTTTTTTATAAGGGAATGTAATCCCCTCACTGAATATTCCGATTTTCCTCATACTTTGTCTGGACCTTTTCTTCGAGTTTCTCAACAGTTTTTTTATCGGGATATTCCAGCCTTGTATGGAATATCCCGTTCAGTATGCGCAGGAATACTTTTTGAACAATATTTAACTCAGTCATCGAAAGATCGGAGTATTCCAACTCCCCATCGTTAAGCTTGTTATATATGATTTTTCTGACAAGACCCTCGAGTTTTACCGGCGTTGGTTCCTGGAGAGATCGAGATGCCGCCTCAATGGCATCAGCGAGCATAACTATCGCCGTCTCCTTTGAATGCGGTTTAGGACCCGGGTACTGAAAATTTGTTTTGTCAATTTCTGCATTCTCTCCATTGTCATAGGCCATTTCAAGAGCCTGGTGATAAAAATAGGTCATGGTGGATTTCCCATGATGTTCCTGAATGAAATCTACGACTGACTGGGGGAGTTTGAAATACTGTGCAATCTCAACACCTTTCCGGACATGATCGATAATCAGTTTTGAGTATTCAACCGGCTCCATTTTTTCTGCGCGGGGATCGGTGATTCTGTTTTCAATATACATACCTGCATCATCAATTTTCCCGATATCGTGGTAATAGGAACCGACCCGGGCGAGGAGATTATTTGCATGTATATCCTTGCACGCGGCCTCGGCCATGGTGGAAACGATAAGGGAATGATTGTAGGTACCTGGGGCCTTCATGAGCATTTTTTTGAATATTTCAGCATTAAGGTCAGATAGTTCCAGGAGCTTGAATTTTGTTGTAATCCCGAAGATATTTTCATAGATAGGAAGGATCCCGAGAGCGAGTATTGAATTTATGAACCCGCAAAAAAATGCATAGTGGAGTATACGGACTCCATTCATAAACGGCGTCTCTTCAATGAGGACAAGTGTAAGGAGTACAAGAACATTGACAAATCCGACTAAAAGCCCACCCATGAGAAAATCGGTGCGTTTTTCAACATTGCTATTGACGAATACCCCTACAACAGCCGTACTAAAAGCAATAATGACAACCCTGAAGTCCCCCCCGCTCATAAGACTGGTGAAAAAAACAAGATATATTCCCACAATTGCTGAAATATATTTATTATAAAGTATTGAAAGGAGCATAGTGATACATGGTATAGGGAGGAGAAAGACGAATATCCATTCCGAGTTTGTAAAAGATAATGATCGTCCGACGCCAAATGTATATATTATGAATACGATGAGAAGGGTTGAAATAATGATAGTTGATTTTTTGTCAGGTATAAGGGTGGAATGATATTCAAGAAGAAAATGAGCAAAAATAAGAAGAAATAAAAATTGGATACCCAGAACGCCGATGACATAACCGGAATGCGCTGACTGAGTATACCGATTAATGATAGTTATTTTATTGAGCAAATCGGCTGTGACTGTATCACCCTCCCGTGCAATTATATGCCCTTTTTTCAATACCCCTTTCACCATCTTTACATTTTTCCGTGCCTGATTTATACTGCGATAAGTCTCCTCCTGGTTAAAAGAAATATTCGGATAGAGGTTGCCTGAGATTATTCTTATGACGACTTGCATGGTAGTTGGTGATAAATTGGGGGAAATCGCATAACAAAGCTTTCCGGCATTTTTTTTCATTTCCCCAATGGTCTTGTAATCGTCGAGGTTCTTTGAGATTTCATCCTGGTCTTCAATGGAATCGATGACCCGCATAATCGTGCTTTTATTGGGTATGTTTAAAGGATTTGAATATGCGACGTCAAGCATACCCATGTCGTTGTCGTCATAAATCCTGATGAGTATATTAAAAATAATCCTCTGGAGTTTGGCAGGATCCCGGTAACCCATGAGTTCAAGCAACGTGGCGTCGCTGAAACGAATATAATTCGGGAGCCTGAGCTTGAGGTCCCTGAGTTGGATTGACAGGTTGTCGGTCCCGATCGGCGGTATTTCCACGAGGGTCTCATGGATTTTGTTGAAAAGTACCCTGATAATCTGCAGGCGCTCAATAAGGACCGATGCATTTTTGTCAAAAACAAGGGGGACTGATTCTGAAGCGCGTTCCATCTGTATATCGGTTTCGGCCTGGATCGTATAATGTATATCGCGAGTGATCCTGATATCGGCCGCAATTAAGTCGCCGAGATTGTAGGAATAGGTAACGCCGATAAGGTTAAACGAGAGAAGAGCGGTCGCAAAAAGCATGATGCCGATCATGCTTATACATGCAATTTTAATTTTTGGTGTTCTTATTATATAATCAAGGCGTTGAAAAAATATGCTTATAAAATTTTTCATAATACGTTATTCCTGGTGTCCTCCATGCTCGTAAGCAGCAACTATCTTTTCAACAACCGGATGGCGCGAGATGTCTTCTCGCGAGAATTTAATGAATCCAATTTCTTTTATATGTTTCAGCAATTTCAACGCATGCAGAAGTCCCGAGCTTTTTGACCGGTCAAGGTCTATCTGTGTTTCATCACCTGAAATAACAATTCTTGAATTGTTACCCATACGCGTAAGGAACATCTTCATTTGGGCCGTTGTTGTGTTCTGTGCTTCGTCGAGAATAATGAAAGCGTTTGCAAGTGTGCGGCCCCGCATGTAAGCAAGGGGGGCGATCTCTATCGTACCCTTCTCGATGAATTTCGCGATTTTATCCATGGGCTGAAGTTCGAAGAGGGCATCGTAGAGTGGGCGCAAGTACGGGTTAATTTTCTGGATCAGGTCACCCGGTAGAAAACCGAGGCTTTCCCCTGCTTCAACAGCAGGCCGTGTGAGTATGATCCTTTCGACCTTGCCGGTAAGAAACATCTTTAATGCAGCTACAACCGCGAGGAATGTTTTGCCGGTTCCTGCCGGGCCTGTGCCGAAGGTTATTGGATTATTATAGATCAATGAAAGATAATGTGCCTGGTTTATCGTGCGTGGGGCAATCGTTCTGCCTGTGTCTGGAAAGGTGAATTTGAGGTTGTTGATCTCGTCAATACTGATTTTATGCCCTGAAATAATTGAGGTCGCGAGATATTTAATGTCGAATTCGTCAAATTCGAATGCCTTACCGCGTCCATTCAGTATATCGCTCATGAGGTGAAGGAGCTCGAGGGTGCATTCGTTCTTCTCCTTAGTCGACTTGACAATAAGGGTATTTCCCCGGGGGATAATGCTCGCGCCGATGATTTGTTCGATTTTTTTTACATTCCGGTCATTAAAACCGCAGATGCGTTTATAAATCGAAATATCATCAACCTCGAAGGTGCTTTCAACCATATTAGCGTTCAACCACCTTAATGGAAAGTTCCCTGAGCTGGTCGTTTGCCACCGGTGACGGTGCACCGCTCATGAGGCACTGTCCTTTCTGAGTTTTCGGGAACGGGATGACATCCCGTATGGAATTACGCTGGAGGAGGAGCATCATAATCCTGTCCACCCCAAGGGCAATACCACCATGCGGCGGGGCGCCATATTTCAATGCTTCAACTAAAAACGAAAATTTCTCTTTTGCTTCGTCATCGGAAATGCCCATGATGGAAAACATTTTCTTTTGGACTTCTGAGTCGAAAATCCGGAGGGACCCCCCGCCGATTTCAGAGCCGTTGAGAACAACGTCATATGCCTGGGCCTTCAGTCTGTCGACATCCTTGGGTTGAAGGTTATCCAGGTACGAAATATGCTCTTTCAGCGGTGAAGTAAATGGGTGATGTTTGGCATAGAATCTGGCATCTTCTTCATGATATTCAAAGAGAGGGAAATCAGTGACC
>JBFZEZ010000575.1:0-2965 GCA_041306585.1 Spirochaetota bacterium
AATAAGTTCTTATTTGTCATAACATATACATTATTACAAGACACTTCTTGGCATTTGTCCAAGGTTACCAATTTAATTTATTAGTAAGTAAATGTTTTCTTTAAATGAGAATGTAATCTAATTCAAAAGGCGATTTAATCAATCATACATACATTATCTTAAACAGCGTTCAATCAATTTGGAGTCACTATTGGGATTGCTCGGTATACATTGCGATAAATAATTATTTAGCCGGCTATTACCCGATATAGTATATTTAAAAAGTTAAATCGGAGGTATTGAATGGCAGAAGTCACGCTTAAGGAAATCTATCCGGTTCCTGAGAAATTCAGACAAAAGGCTTATGTGAAAAGCCGTGCCGAGTACGAAAAAATGTGGAAGGAATCCATTTCTAATCCTGACGCATTCTGGGCAAAAATTGCAGAAGAATACATAACCTGGTTCAAAAAATGGGACAAGGTTCAAGACTGCAACTACGGGAACTCATCAAAAGATCTTAGAGTAAAATGGTTTGTTAATGCAAAAGTAAACGTATCGTACAACTGTCTTGACAGGCACCTCGAAAAGAAAGGAAACCAAGTTGCCCTTATATTCGAAGGAAACGATCCAGCTGATGACAAAACATTCACTTACAAACAACTCCACGAGCAAGTTTGTAAATTTGCGAATGTTCTTAAAGCTAATGGCGTGAAGAAAGGCGATCGCGTTACCTTCTTCCTTCCTATGATTCCAGAACTCGCAATTGGTATCCTCGCAAGTACGCGCATAGGCGCTGTACACTCTGTTGTTTTCGGCGGTTTTTCTGCTGACGCACTCAGGGACAGGGTCATCGACTGCGACAGCACAGTAATCGTAACATGCGACGGCACATTCAGGGGCGCAAAAGCTGTTCCCCAGAAAGACAATGCTGACGCTGCAATCGCTCAGTGCCCTGGCGTTAAATCCTGCATCGTTGTAAAACGAGTCGGCGATAAAATCCAGTGCAAATGGAACGACAAGATCGACAAATGGTATAATGATGAAATGGCAAAAGTTGACGCTAATTGCCCTGCAGAAGAGATGGATGCTGAAGATCCTCTATTCATTCTTTATACTTCTGGTTCAACAGGCAAACCAAAAGGCGTTATGCACACAACAGGCGGTTACCTCACATTTGTAGCTTTCACTCACAAAATGATCTTCGATTATCATGATGGCGATATCTACTGGTGTACAGCTGACATTGGCTGGGTAACCGGTCACTCCTACATCGTATATGGTCCTCTTGCAAACGGTGCAACCACCCTCATGTTCGAAGGTGTACCGAGCTATCCAGACTTCGGCCGCTTCTGGGCAGTCGTAGAAAAATGGAAAGTTAACATATTCTATACAGCTCCTACAGCTATCCGCGCAATCGCAAAAGAAGGCGATTCCTGGGTAGACAAGCACAATATCAATTCCATCAAGCTCCTCGGTTCTGTTGGCGAGCCTCTGAACCCCGAAGCTTGGAACTGGTACTATAATAAAATCGGCCGCGGCGAATGTCCGATTGTTGATACATGGTGGCAGACAGAGACCGGTGGTATCCTCATTACCCCGCTCCCAGGCGCTATCGACATCAAACCCGCAAAAGCGACCGTTCCTTTCTTCGGTGTCGAACCGGCTATCGTTGACGATAGCGGAAAAATTCTCGAAGGCGAATGCGAAGGTAACCTTTGTATCCTCAGATCATGGCCTGGCCAGATGAGGGCCGTATACGGTGATCCGGAGCGTTTCTTCAACACATACTTCACCCAATTCCCAGGCAGCTACTTCACCGGTGACGGATGCAAACGCGATAAAGACGGTTACTATCAGATAACCGGACGCGTTGATGACGTTATCAACGTATCAGGCCACAGGATGGGTACGGCAGAAGTCGAATCCGCACTCGTATCGCACCCGAAGGTTGCCGAGTCAGCGGTTGTCGGCTATCCGCACGAAATCAAAGGTCAGTCGATTTATGCTTTCGTAACCCTTAATACCGGTGTTGCAAAATCCGACGAGCTCAAAAAAGAACTCATTGCCCATGTTCGTAAGGAGATTGGACCAATTGCAACCCCTGAGATCATTCAGTGGGCAGACGCTCTTCCAAAAACCCGTTCCGGCAAAATTATGAGAAGGATTCTCAAAAAAATTGCTGCGAGCGATTTCAACAAGAGCAGCTTGGGTGATACTTCAACCCTTGCAGACCCGACTGTAGTTGAATCTCTTATTTCTGATGCAAAAACTGTTCAGGGGAAATAACTCCAGAATGTAATACGCATCATTGTTGATGCGGCTTCAATAAAAAAAGGACGGCTTAAAACCGTCCTTTTTTTTTTATTTTTATTTATTTTTAAAATATGGCTCAAAAAGTTCCTTATCAATGGCGATGAGGCGGGTGCGTATCTCGGAAATATTTTCAAAACTGTAGCTTTGGAATTCATAAAAATCAAGGAGGAATAAATATTTATTAATAAGGCGGGGAATTATATTTGTTTCTTCGAGCTGTTCACTGGTTAATTTCTGAAAATTTACCTCGAGGTTAAACACTTCTGACTTTAATCCTTCAACCTGATGCTTGCTCAGGTTCCTGCGTACATAAAAAATATCATTGATAAAACCGTAAATCGGAATCCATTCACGTATATCCCTGTAACTTTTCCCTGTTTTTTTGATAATGTCAGCGAGATCATTAATGGGTTTTGCAGTAATAATCTCTATGTCGATTTCAGAAGGATTAACAAGAAAAGCTTCACGAAAGTACAGAAGGCTCTTCGGCAGATCATTAACATGAAAATACGCTTCTGCGAGAATAGTGAGCATCCGTGCGTTACTCTGATATGAGTTTCGTGCATATTCAAGGGTATCAATGGCAGACTGGTATTCTTCAAGCCTTAAAAAACAATCGCCAAGATTAAGCAGCAGATCAAAGTTATGCGGGGTATCTTCCTGTTTTTTAAAA
>JBFZEZ010000576.1:0-3325 GCA_041306585.1 Spirochaetota bacterium
CGATCATGTCATTGCTTTTTTTGCTGAAGGCCTCTTTTTTTTTGGCTGCGCATTTCATTATGAATTCAATTTCCTCAGGTTTTTCCTTATAATCAACATCAGAAAACTTCCCGAGGTCAAGGCCCTCCTTGCTGAATGGAAATGGGGAGGATTTAATCTCAACCTGGCGTGAAATTTCAGTGACAGTATCCCCCATGGAATACCGTAAGTAAAAAATTTTCATCCCAGGCGCCATTGTTGCGGGTATCGCGATCAGTGAACGGTATCCCCACGAATGACGCGTACATGATTTCGGTTTCCCATCAAAGGAGTACTCGATTACTGTTAGTTCCTTATTTTTGAATTCATGTGCCTTTACAATTTCGAGATAAAGGGCATTCCCCTGGGCAAATGACGAAGCATAGAGATCAATAAAGATTTCCGACTCCTTAAAACGGATCCTCTGGGGGCCTTCAATCGGGTAATTGGATGGAATAAATTTTTGATAATGCTTATGAAGAGCATATACCGGTTTTTTCTTTGCCCTGGCCTGCAGATAAGGATCACCCACTATGCTGCATACTGAAAAAGAAACAAGGATTAACAATGCTCTATATATACTCTTATCTTTCATCTCGCCATCCCATGTAATTATATTCGACATCTTATCATAATTTATTTATGCACGTCAAGGGGAGTATTTTTTTAAGTTAAACATTTAAACGGTCTCGGGCCAGGAGTAGATACCAACTCCGGCAGACGCGATTGCTACCTCTTGGGAGCGAATTAAATTCGCTCCTTACCTCTTACTCATATATAAAAATAATTTGACAATAATTCATGATTCGATAATAGTACCATTCCATAATGGGCAACTGTTAATATTCAAATTTCATGAATCCCGATTTTAACAATTATACATAGCTCATGCCCGTATTGAAACACATTAAATGAAATGGAGATTATCATGTCTTATGTAATCAGTGACTCATGTACCAACTGTGGGTCCTGCGACATCGAATGCCCGGTTGAAGCAATCCACGAAAAAGGGGACAAAAGGGTCATCAAGGCTGAAGAGTGCATTGAATGCGGTGCATGTGAAGTAATATGCCCTGCAGCGGCAATATCATTACCGTAGAGGATACGCTTCAACCATGGGAAACGGATACAAAACAGTTTAGAGGAACTTCTTATTTCAGAAACTTCTTTACCCAATACAGCACAAATGCTTATGAGCAGCATAACAATTTTAAGGAGGCTAATATGGCACACGTTATTAGTGATGATTGCACAAACTGCGGTGCATGCGATCCAGAATGCCCGGTCGAAGCAATCAGCGAAAAAGGGGACAAAAGAGTCATAGATCCGGATATATGCACTGATTGCGGCGCATGTGTCGACATGTGTCCAGTAGAGGCTATCTCACCCGAATAATTAAAAAGGGCGCTGAAAAGCGCCTTTTTTTTTAAACCATGTAAAACATCAGAATTACATATTTTTATAATTTTCCTTAATATAATTATTCAAATAACCTTCCGGATCATCAACTGCTTCACCCGGTATTGTAAAGTTTGTCAATTTAAGGAGCCTCATCCCATGAAAGTAATCCTGAAATAACGAATCACAGAGATCACGCACCCCTTTATTCTCGCGAGCTGCCCTCACCTGTATATTCGAAATTGCCGAATCTTCAAATTCAAGGTATACGCCATGTTGAACAAGAAAATCTTTCTGGAATCCCCTGATGCCGTCATCGAGCAAAATTCCTTCCAGAACCTTTTCGGCTCCGTGTATCACCTCTTCATTTACAATAAATTCCTTGACCCCGGTTGACGGAAGACATTTTTCAAACTTGATAAGTACGTTTTCAAATACGCTGACCAGACCGCGGGCGCCGGTCTTCTCGCGATATGCACGCACGGCCAATATTTTAAGGACTTCATCTGTGAATTCGAGCTCGATTCCATATGCCCGGAAATCAAGTTTTTTGCCGAGCACAACAGTGCTGTATTTATTTTTCAAAATTTTATAGAGACCTTCTTCATTAAGGTCGTTCAATACAACATATACCGGAAGTCTTCCAATGAACTCGGACTCGAAGCCGAACTCTATCAGGTCTTCCGTCCGAACATGTTTGAGGATATCCTGCTTGTCTTTTGCTGTGGTCCTGTTTTTCTCAAATCCTATGGATTGTTTATTGAGACGCTTGTTGATGATCTCCTCCAATCCCCCAAAGGCCCCCGATACAATAAATAAGATATTTTTCGTATTGATCTTCCTTCTGGTAACCTTGCCGGTGCGCTGTGCTTCCATTGCTGCCTCGACCTGTGATGCGAGGTCATGCGGGGTTTTTAAATCCACATCGGCATCCTCCATGAGTTTGAGAAGGTTGCGTTGGACCCCTGACCTGGAAACGTCGGGACCGTACATCCCTTTCGTCGAGGCTATCTTATCGATTTCATCAAGATAAATTATCCCGTACTCAGCCCTGGAAATATCCCCATCAGCCTCATGCACCAAATCGCGCACCAGGTCCTCAACATCGCCGCCGACATAACCGGTTTCACTGTATTTCGTTGCATCAGCCTTAACAAATGGTACGCCAATCTTTTTAGCAATAAGCTTCACAATATATGTTTTACCAACACCCGTGGGGCCGATAAGGAGCATATTGCTTTTAATATTGCCAAGAAGCTGCTCATCGTCGGTGAGTTTCTTTTCAAGTTTCATGCGATTAAAATGAGTGCATATCTTAGTCGCTATGACCTCGATTGTTTTCTCCTGACCGACGACAAATTGATTGAGATATTTCTCAAGCTCCATCGGTTTTGTATCAAAATTAAACTCTGATCTTTTAGTTTCCGTACCTGCGGCATCACCGTTTTTTTCGGCGTTCTGGTGTGCCTCTTCCCGCTCCATTTTCAATAGATCTTCAAGATTTTTGTCCGGGTCAATTGCTTTTTGTATCATACTGGCAGCCCTCTTATTCAATTTTAATTTGTGCATACATATAAAATACGATTACATATAAGAATCGCATATATCTATCTTGTCACTATGAAATTTCCCGATAGCACCGTTTCATGTATGCTATTATTATATAAAAAAACATCAAAATAGACAAGTAAAATTCATGAATGTTAAGAATTCAATTTATCACTGAATTACTCATTTATTGACATTGGCATATGTCCATTGAATTTGTAAAGAAATTCTTCGTAAAAAAAAGATTCCTGGCCACACTATAGCATTTCACGAATGATTTACCCCTTACATGTCATTCCCGCGCAGGCGGGAATCCAGGGGTTTAAGATATTCATTGATACAGGATTAAGCCTTGAATAAT
>JBFZEZ010000577.1:0-4786 GCA_041306585.1 Spirochaetota bacterium
TTCAATGTCTATTGAAAATTCACCAGGATCAACAACGGGCATGAGCTCTGTGTCAAGCGCCATAAACAGCAGGAGCCCAAGGATCAGAGAACCTATACCTGACCACAGCGTTGTCATGCGATGATTGAGGCCATAATTAATAAGTCGTGTATAAAGGTTTCCCGCTGCATCCATAAAGGAATCAGAAAATTTAAAAACAAGGACAGACGGTGAAAATTTTGAAATAAATGACGGGATTTTTATTTTTTTTGCGGTAAATTTAAGGGTTGCAAGCATTGGTATGAGAGAAAGGGCGCTGATAACCGAGAAGATCAGGGCAAAAGAAATAGTCAAAGCGAGCTCACCGAAAATGCTGCCGCTTAATCCCGTAAGAAACACTATTGGTAAAAATACTACAATAGAAGTAAGGGTCGATGAAATGACCGGTATTTTTATCTCTTCTGTGCCTTGTATGACTGTTTCTGTTTCATCTGCCGATGATTGGGGGTGCGCTTTTCGTGAGATAGACTCAAGCACAACGATACCGGCATCCACCATCATACCCACCCCAAGGGCAAGGCCTCCGAGAGACATGATGTTCAGGGAAATCCCTTTGAAGTACATAAGAACAAATGTGCCGATGATTGATATCGGAATTGATGTCGCAATAATGAGGGGGGCCCTGAATTCTTTTAGAAACATCCAGAGCAGAAATACCGCAATGATCCCGCCTTCAATTGCGGAGATAAACACATGATTAATGGAACTGCTGATGAATTCAGATTCATCGTAAATACGGGATATTTGAAAGTCAGTGCCTAATTTTTTCCGGAGTTCCTCGATTTTTTTCTCAACTCCGCCGCATGTATCCACTGTGTTTTTGCCCGGTTCTTTGCGGATGAGAAGGGCAATCGATTCATTACCGTTCAAACGGATTAATGATTTGCGGTCGCTGAATGCATCACTGATTTGAGACACACTGCCGAGATATATCGGGACACCTGAGTCATTTTTTCCGACAACCACTCCGTCGATCTCCTGTACGGTATTGAACTCTCCGGCTGTGCGGACAAGATATTCTTTATTATCTTCAATGACTTCTCCTGCCGGGAAGCTGTAATTTGAAACATTGATGCTTTGTATTATTTCAGGGAGGGACAGTTTGTGCGCCTGAATTTTCGCCGAGTCAAGGTCGACATTGATCTGACGTTTATAGCCGCCCACAAGGTCAACGACGGCAACACCTTCGACACGTTCAACGAGGGGGACTATTTCATTTTCAACACGCTTGCGAAGATTTTTAAAGTCTCCTGATTTATTTACAATTGAATAAATCATGATCGGATCAGCACGCGGGTCGAATTTCACGACTATTGATTTTTCAGTATCTTCAGGAAGCTGGCCTTTGATCATATCGACCTTTTCTTTAGTCTCAATGAGCGCCAGGTCCATGTCGGTATTCCATTCAAAACGTGCGGTCACCAGGCTTAGTCCTTCTATGGACTCAGAATAAATCGATGTGACCCCGTTGACAGCGCTTACGGATTCTTCAATGTATGAGGTTACCAGTGTCTCTATTTCTGAGGGGGCAGCGTTTTCATACGGGGTGATTATTGTTAATCTCGGGAATTCAATTGAAGGGAGCAGCTGCACCGGCAAATGTCCGAGTGATATCGATCCAAGCAGGCATATTCCCAGGAATATCATTAAGGTCGTGACTTTATTTTTAACCAGCTTTGCTATCATACAGGGTTATGAAGCGGTACTATTTCCGCGTTTTGTCCTTGATTTTCGGCTTCTGCTGCTTCGGTTGCTGCTGTGAAATAATTTTAGAAACATCCATGGTGGGGTATACCACATTGACGCCGCGGGAGATAATAACATCCCCCTCCTTGAGACCGGTTTTAATTTCTACCTCTTCTCCAAACTCTTCGCCAATCTCGACTTTCTGCTTAAACAGGATATTTTTTTTGATGATGTATACTTCACCCTGTTTTTTTTCCCGGTTAATGAATGATGAAACCGGGATAGCAAGTTTTTCACCCTTGTCTCCGATTTTAATGGTTGCACGCGCAAACATGCCGGGGAGTAGGTTCATGGTGTTTTTGAGAGACGCTTTGACCTCAATAGTCCTGGTTTTCATATCAAGTACCGGCGTTATTGTCGCAATTGCAGCATTAAATGTCTGGTCTTTGACAGCATCGACAGTAAATGAAACACCCTGACCAACTTTAACGCGTGTTATATCTTTTTCACTGAGGTTCATGGCTATAAAGACGTCCGCTATATTGATAAGCGTAAATATTATCGAATCGGCCTTCACCATTTCGCCTGCTTCCATGTTTTTTGACGCGACAAGGCCATATATGGGCGAGCGGATATATGTTTCATCGAGAAGAATTTCCGTTGATTTCAGATTATTACGAGCCTGTTCAATCCGGGATTTTGCCGCCTGAAGCTCCGCCCATTCAATCTTTACATTGATCTTTTGAAAGATATTAATTTTTTCGTTTTCAGATTGCGGTACATCATACCCTTCAGATTTTATATCGATATCCCTGTACCCAACCTGCTGGATTTCGTAGTCTGATTTGGCGAGTTCGTATTTGGTGTACAAGGTGGTGTGTTGGGCCTTTATGGTTTCGAGTTCCGATTCTGAAAGACCACCTGCTTCAAAAAGGACCATTTTGTTTTTCAAAATCCGGTCCATATTGTCATAGGTGACTTTTTTATCATTCAGGTCTGCCTTTGCTTTTTGGATAGTTTTAAATTTTATTTCGATGGCTTTAATGGCATTATCATATTTTGCCTTTGAAAGATCATACGCCTTTGCCGTTATATCAAGTTCTGATCTCTGCTGCTGGAGCTTGTGTTTCTGGGGGAGTCGTTCAATTTCTGCCAGGAGCTGACCGGTTTTTACCTTGTCGCCTTCGCGGGCATGAATTTTTTCAAGTCTGCCGTTGACTTTTGATGATATATTCACCTTTTCTTTAAATACGATCTGCCCCAAAATATCAATTTTTTCCATGACATTCTTACGGGCGAGGGTATAGGTCTGTACAGCATTATCTTCCTGCAGTGATTTTTTCCCGGAAAGATCAAGTGAGTCTTCAATATTTTTGTCGGTAAATACAAATGAATGCAGGATGATTGTAATAACAGTAATAGTAAGAAGCAATACGCCGAGTGGTATCATAAGTTTTCTATTGGTGAAAAACGCGCGCAGCCTATTGCTATTTTGTATCTTCTTTAAGTGGGACCCAAAATTCTTAGTCCTAGTCATTGGCCAACCTCGCCTGAATTTTTGATAATTTGAGATATCCGATATCTGCGCCTATCGCTAGTTCCAAAGTCGATCCCGCTGCCAGATAGCGGACTTTTGATTCAAGATAGGAAACCGCGGCCTGGCCCCGCTCAATTTCTTTTTTCATGAGATCATACCTTGTGGATTCACCCATGTTCGCTTTAAGCCGTTCGATGAGAAGCTGGGCGTCATACAGCTCCAGACTTTTTTGTGATATAGAAATCATCTTCCAGTAATTCTGGAGCGTCTTATATGAAGTATCAACTTCGAGGGCAACCTGCTGGCGTATATCGTCTTTTTTTGCCTCGGCCCGGTCCATTTCAATTTTGCTTTCAACAATTTTTCTTTTATAATCCAGGCTGTCCAGGATATTGACCTTTCCGCTTTCAACCGCTGTCTGGGTATTTCCATTTCGGGACTGGTCATATGACGCTCCCCCTTCAACGGTGTTCCCAAATAATATAGAAGAGACCTTGAGGGAAACGCCCCATTCCTTCTGGCGCGGCAGATATTCATCACCCGCAAGGCTATAGGTGAAACCGACTGAAAAACGCGGGAGGAAATATAACTGGTTTATCGTGTGTGTTTTTTTGTTGATATCAAATTCCACAATACTGCTTTCCACTTCTTTTCTGTTCCTATGTGCTTCTGCTATCAATTCTTCGGGTCTTCGTTGTTCAGTAAGGGGACGAATGGTCACGTTTTTATCGAGATCTCCGATGATTTCGATCGCATTCCGCCAGTCGATGCGAAGCATCATTTTAAATTGGTTAAGGGTAGTCTGATAATTATCTTTGGCCTGTTCCAGATTGAGTTCAACTTCTTTAACTTTTGCATCAATCTCCATGACCTGAAACATCGTCGCTTCGCCCAGCTTTTGTTCCCTTTTGATAAAACCGAGTTGCATTAAACCGTGCTGAAGTGTCTTTTCGTAAATTGCTATGACCCCTTTTGACTGAAGCACCTGAAGATATGCGGATGTGATTTCCATTATGAGCTTATTAACCCCGATACGATAATCGTTACGCGCAAGAATGCGTTTGAGGCGGGCAACGTCATATGCCATGACCCGTCTTCCACCGTCATATAGCGTGACTTCTGAATCGAAGCTGAGACGGCTTTCGCGTGAATCGAGGTCGTGGCGGGATACGCTGTCAGTGCGGGCATAGGAGACTGAAAGCGTTGGGAAGAAGTCGCGCCACCGTTCAAGTATGGTAAGGTCGTACACTGTTTTTTGCGACTGCAATGCCTTTAACTCAAAGTTGTTATTGATGCCCACGGCGAGGGAGGTTTCAAGATCGAGCGGAATAGTTTTTGCCGTGCTTGTTTCACTATTCGGGCGAACAATGCGGGTATCACCGGCAGAAGCCTGGGTCGCCGCCATCAATACAGTTAATAAAATGAGAATGATGAATGCAACAGAACAGGGCCTTTCCGCATTATTTTGAGTTATGATTTTCATATTATTAAATTTTTGTGTTTTCATGCGACAGGTTTTCGTGC
>JBFZEZ010000578.1:0-2693 GCA_041306585.1 Spirochaetota bacterium
GACCATCGATATCGGCATAACGCCCCTGAACAAGGAATATCCCCGTGTTGGAATTTATCACAATATCATCAACACGATACTCCAGGATTCATTCATCAATAAAACCGGCATATACGTCAATTTTTTTCTCATGCTCGTCGTGGCCCTCATCATGGGATTCATTGTGCAGAGGCTGAACGCCAGGCTCTCGCTCATTGCCATTGTTTCAGCGTTTGTCATTACAAATGCCATTATAACTGGGGTATTTGTACTCTTCAATATCTGGGTAGGCCAGCTGGGGATATTCCTTTCATTCTTCCTCCCTTCGACCGTGATTGCATCAATGAAATTTATTAAAGAGGAGAGCCAGAAGCACTATATTAAAAATGCTTTTTCCCGGTACCTCACGCCGGGAGTCATTGAACAAATTATTAAAAGCCCCGATGCCCTGCAGCTCGGGGGCGAAAAATGCATCATAACTATTTTTTTCTCGGACGTGGTGAAATTTTCAACACTCTCGGAAAAACTTTCACCGCCCGCGTTGGTGGCCCTTCTCAATGAATATCTGTCCGAAATGAGCGACATCATTCTCAGATACGATGGCACGATCGACAAGTATATCGGCGATGCGATCATGGCATTCTGGGGGGCCCCGAAGCATTTTGAAGATCATGCGGTCAGGGCCTGTATGGCTGCGATCGATATGAAACGCCGCCTGCGTGAACTCCAGGAGTCCTGGCGAAATGCGGGGCGAGATGAAATACATATACGGATGGGAATAAACACCGGTGAAGCGGTTGTAGGAAACATGGGATCGCGCTTACGCATGGACTACACGGCAATGGGTGACTCTGTGAATCTCGCGTCCCGCCTCGAGGGGGCGAATAAATCATACGGCACGAATGCCCTCATGAGCGAAATGACCTATGAGGGAGGGAAAGAAATTATTGAAGGGCGTATGCTCGATAAAATTCGCGTTGTCGGGAAAACCGAACCGGTGCAGATTTACGAGCTCCTTGGGAAAAAAGGTTCTCTGCCGGACCGCATGTATGAAATGCTTTCACATTTCAATCGCGGCATGGACCTGTTCAATGATCGTGAGTGGAAACATGCCCGTTCCGCATTCAAAGAGGCCCTGAAGATCATACCCGATGATGGGCCATCAATCACCTATGTGGAACGCTGTGATGAATATATGAAAAGACCCCCTTTTAAAAAATGGGACGGCGTCTATACAATGAAATCGAAGTAAAAGTATTGACATTTCAATCCAACTTTTCATTAAATCATACAGCCATTTAAAAATCGAGGAGCCTTTTTATGATAAAAAAAATTTCCGAGCGAAAATTCCATCTGATTCTTGCTGCATTCCTGATCGGAATTTTTCTCGGCATTAATTTCTCATTCATGGCCCGTGCGGCTGAACCCACCTATAAATATCTTGATTATTTCCACAGGGTTTTTCAGATCATTATGACCGATTATGTTGACGAACCCAATATCAAAGAGATGTTCTACGGGTCCATACGGGGGATGCTTAAGGCCCTCGATGATCCTTACTCACGCTTCCTTGATGAAGAGGCGTACAAGGAACTGCAGGAAATGACCACCGGGAAATTCGTCGGTGTCGGCATAGAAATTTCTTCCGAAAACGGCGATATTATTGTCGTCACTCCCATTGAAGAATCCCCTGCTATGGAAGCTGGAATCATGGCTGGGGATTCAATAGTAAAAATCAACGACTCTTTCGTTCGAGGCAAAAAATTATCCGAAATAGTTAATATGATAAAAGGCATCCCGCAATCTAAAGTAAGTTTATCGATTAAGCGGGAAGGAATCGCAGACTTCCTTGATTTTGAGCTGGAGCGGGCCCCTATTAAGATCAAAAGTGTAAAATTTGATGTAATCCAGGAACATTCTATCGGTTTTATAAAAATAATCAACTTCGGTTCGGATACCGGAAAGGATGTCGCATCTGCAGTCAGGGACCTTAACAAAAAAGGGATAAAAAAACTGATACTTGATGTCAGGTACAATCCCGGGGGGCTGCTGACCGGTGCAACTGAAATTTCTGATCTTTTCCTTGAAAAAGGGAGGGTTATCGTTACGACCCGCGGCCGTGAAGGATCAGGAATTTTAAGCGAATTCAAATCCGAGAATGAACCCCAGTATACCGGGGATCTCATTGTTCTGATTAACAAAGGGAGCGCATCAGCCTCTGAGATTCTGGCAGGAGCTATACGTGACAATAAACGAGGGAAACTCCTGGGTGAAAAAACCTTTGGTAAGGGTTCTGTCCAAAAATCATTCAATCTTGATGAGGACGTAGGGGTTGCTATCACTGTCGCCCGTTACTATACGCCGTCCGGTGAGATGATACACAAAAAAGGGATCGCCCCGGACATATCTGTCCCCATGGAATTGTTTTCAAATAAAGATATTGAAGCTCTACAGAAAATTGAAAAAAACAGGATCCTGGATTCCTTTGTTAAAAAGGATATGGCATTCTCTCCTGAGACCAAAAAGCAATTCATCGAATATCTCACGTCGCAAGGTGTAACCCTAAGCGAGAAGGCAAGCTATTTCATCCTTAAAAATAAATTGCATAAATACAAAAAGAAACCATCCTACGACCTGGAATTCGATACGCAATTAACCGAGGCGATAAAATATTTTAATGCTAAATAACATGAATAACGATATTTACGGCCTCG
>JBFZEZ010000579.1:0-4087 GCA_041306585.1 Spirochaetota bacterium
TTTTTATTCCCAAAATCAGCTTCTGATTCGACCTCGGGCATCCCCTTTTTAAACAGGATGAAATTACTCTTGGTCAGCTTCATCTGGAGATATGCCTCGATTTTATCGAGGGGCTTATTGCTCACCTGGTTGAGGTGAAATTCAATTCCCTTGTCGCTTGTGTACGGGACCGTGGCTGCGGAAGCCTTGTCGGGTCCTTTATGCATCTGGTGGCGTTCTTTATACCTGACGATCTGTTTCTCCATCTTTTCGGAGAGCAGGTCTATTGACGATAAAAAATCCGCTGCTTTTTCCCTTCCATGAAATTGGACCCCGTCACCATTGATCGTGATCTCAGACCAATGGTCGAGTTTTTCAACATGCATGACCATGCGGGCGTCGATCATCTGATTGAAATACTTTTCGAGTTTCTTGATCTTTTTTGTCGCGTATTCTTTTTGGTCTTCTGAAAGATTGATGTGTCGGCCTGTGATTGTGATGTTCATACATTCCCCTTTGCTTTGATCAAATTTAATTTTTTCCTTCTGGATGAAGAAGGAATATGCAAAATATCCCTGTACTTCGCTATAGTTCTGCGGGCGATCCGGATCCCCGCTTTCTCAAGCATTGTTACGATCTCCTCATCTGAAAACGGCTTGTCCGGTTTCTCTGTGGAGATGATGTCCTTGATGAGCTTCATCGCGTTGTCGGATGACTGCTCTTCGTTGGCATTACTGGTCTTTAATTTCGAGACGAAAAAATATTTCAACTCGAAAACACCCCATGACGTCTGGACGAATTTATTGCTTGTGACCCTGCTCACCGTGGATTCATGCATTCCGATCTCGCCAGCGATGTCGATATGGGTGAGGGGCTTAAGGTTCCCCGGGCCGCGCAAAAGAAAATCGCCCTGATTCTCCATGATCGCCCTGACTACTTTTATAATGGTTTCCCGCCTGCTTGAAATATTCCTTATGAGATACCGCGCAGCCTGGACTTTATCCTGAATATATTCTCTCAATTTTTTTTCAACGTTTTTTTTCTTCAGATAATTTATATAATAAGAATTAATACGTATGCTGGGAACCCAATCATCATTAAGATTCACAAAAATGGCGCCATCGACAATCCGCACCTCAACGTCGGGTATTATAAAACGGACCGCCTTCGAAGAATACTGTCTCCCTGGAAAGGGATCAAACATCTGGATAATCTTGCTTTTTTCGATGATCGCCGTTACCGGAAGATTCAAGGATTTCGCAATCTTCTCGTAATCAAGGTGTTCAAGATCAGTAAAATATTCAGTTAGGATGAGTTGTAGAACCGAATCAGACGGATGATAATACCGGGCCTGGATCCTGAGGCACTCCGGCAATGAACTGCTGGCACAGCCAACGGGGTCAAAAAGCTGGATCCCTCCGATGACCCTGGTTACCGCATTGAGGTCCCACTTCCCTGAATCGATGAAATCTTCTGGTTTTTGTCTCAGGTATCCAGTTTCATCAAGGGAGGTAATTATATTCTGAAAAAGCGATAATTCCAGGTCGTTTGCCGCGGTTAATCGCGCCTGCCACAATAGGTGTTCCGAAAGGGATTCCGCCGATGCAACCGCGTTTTCGAAAAACTTTCTCTTACGGTCCTCGTCGTCACGGTTTGCATACCCGGTATCACTCAAATCATCATAAGGAAGAAGGTGCTCTTCGATTTCGTTATAGCCCGCCTCTTCGCCATTGAGATTGTTCGCCATATCAGGGCCGGATTCAGATAAAGATGCATCCGGGAGAGGCATTGTGTCCCCACCCTCGGCCTCCTCAATGACAGGATTGCTCTGAATCTCTTCAGATATCCTTTCGGAGAGTTCAAGCGTGGAAAGCTGCAGCAATTCAATCGCCTGTTTCAGCGACTGTGTCATTACTAGCTTTTGCGTCTGCTTTAAATTTACATTAAGCGAAACACCCATGATTTTCCAACACCTATGCCATACCTATATATTCAACTGACATTGTAATCCTTTATTTATACTTTAAAAAAACCTTATTTTCAATACCAAGTCATGCAAGGAATAGACAGTATTTAATAATTCACAATATACGATGGAGAATTTTAAACATGGTTACATATTACATTTAAATACCCCATAAAACATTAGAAAACATATTTCTGCATTGTATCCTATAAAATCTACCTGTTTTTTAAAATTACACACTTTTGGTTAATAAATCAACCTTCTTTTTATAAAAAAATCAGTAATTATCAGAACTGACCATTTTGACTCGGGATCGGCTGGGGAGGGGCTCTGACCCCGGGTGGGGGCTCTGACCCCAGGTGGGCGCTCTGACCCCAGGTGGGGGCTCTGACCCCGGGTGGGCGCTCTGACCCCAGGTGGGCGCTCTGACCCCAGGTGGGGGCTCTGACCCCAGGTGGGGGCTCTGACCCCAGGTGGGGGCTCTGACCCCAGGTGGGCGCTCTGACCCCAGGTGGGGGCTCTGACCCCAGGTGAGGTCAAGGGCTATCAATAATTGAGAAATATGTAGAAATCAATACAATTATTTATAAACAAAATTAAAAAAATGATTAAAATTAAAAAAAAAGGGGCCTTTTACTCAAGCCCCAATTTTTATTATGATATGTTAAAAAAATAAAATTATTTTCCAAGCATCCCATCTTTTAGGTTCTGATCCGCTTGAACTGTTCCAAGCCAGATTCCAAATGTAGCTCTTTTGAAATCAAGTCCGGTAATGGTCGCTTTATCAGCGCCATTTATTTTAATGGTGGTTCCTTTGCCGGGGACATAGATGATGTCATAGGTGAAATTGTTTTGTGCGCCGGTTGAGAAAGTGGCGTTAAACTCCTGTATTTTGGGAAGGAGGGAATTGTATGCACCACCCGCGCTGTTCTTGTACCCTTCTGACCAGGCGCCCTGGATTTTATCTTTATCAACGTCCCTGAGAAAATGGAGCCTGATTCCCATGGGTTCGTCTGCTGCAATGATCTGCGCTGCATTCCCTGATTTTGCCTTCAAATAAAGTCCGCCAGCATACACTTTCGCAATCCCGAATTTCGTCCTGATTCCGGCCCCATTCAATATTAGATTAGTTCCTCCGGCATTGAAAGTGTCAGGAATGTTTTTCCCGGCTATTGTTTTAGCAGATACATAAGCAGTTGTGAAAACTAAAAGAATCAACAGTAGTTTACGCATAGAAAACTCCTTATTTGTAATTTAATTATAATTTTATTCTTATTAGATGTATATATGCATCAATCCGAACAAAGTCAATTCAAAAAACATTTCTGGTACGGCAAAATTGTGAATATTTTTTCCAAAAAAACAAAAAAAAAGGCTCTGACCCCTAATTTTTTTTTAATTTTCTCCAACCTCATACGTATATACAGTAAACAATTATGGAGAAAAAAATGCCGAGACCAACTAGAAACATCGCACAAGGATTCACTCATCACGTTTATAGCCGATGCCATGGCAAGAGAAATCTGCTTCAAGGCAAATATGGGAAAAAATATTTTATTGAGGCTATTAAAATGTGCCAGGAAAAGTACTTTTTTGAGCTCGTTGCTGCAGAAATTGTTGCCAATCACATTCATTTGATTATCAAAACCTGCGATTACAATGAAACTATTTCCCGCATCATGCAGTATATCAAAGCGAGAATTGCTGAAAAGTACAACAGAGCGATGAATCTGACCGGAGCATTCTGGAATGAGCGATTCGGATCAACTGTTATCGAGGATGCGGATAATCCGGAAGGATATCTTTTGTGGTTGTTGTGGTATATTGGATATAATCCTGTTAGAAAAGGCCTGTCACGCGATCCGCGCAATAACGAGATTGGATTTATCAATTGCTACCTTAATAAAAACAACAACGTCCCTTTCAAGATCACCCTGCACTATTTTTTCATTAGATTAGGTAATACATTTGAGGAATGTGTAAAGAAATTTTTATTTTACGAGGAGGCCTATCGAAAAAGGCTGGCTGTTTATTTTTAAATAAAAAAATAGGGTCAGAGCCTCTGTAGACCGAGGACTGCCTGAGCGAAGCGTGTTCCGCAAAACGCGATCCGGGAACAATATACATCGCAGAATAAATAGC
>JBFZEZ010000580.1:0-4392 GCA_041306585.1 Spirochaetota bacterium
TTCGGTATGCTTGAATTTTCCGATCTGGTAATATTCCAGTTAAGGATAATTATGCAAAAGTCAGCGGCAATGAAAACTGGAGTGGTTCCGGAACACCTTTTTTCCAATTGGAGCACCGGGTATGATGTTAAGTAGCACTTTTGCGCTCAATGAAAACCGGCTGAATTTTAATCCCCCTTCCCAACTCCATCGCCGTAAAAAGATATTTTCTTATATAAAGCCACCGCTAAAAACGCAATCCGGGCTCGTCCAACACCGGATAAGATTGTGGTTCGTTTCACTCACACAATCTATCCTTGTTCGTTCGGCCATTATTTGATTTGTTGTTCAAGTTCTATTTTTCGTTCTTCAAGTTGTTTCAATTTCTTTTTCACTTTGCTGATGTCACTTTTAATTTTTATAAGTTCTGTTTTTATTTTTTCCCTTTGACAATATGTCTTGGCCGAGTTTTTTCAGCAATATATTTCTCAAGTTGACCATCCCTTTCAAGGCCTAATCTTGGTGTCGGTAAGTGGTGTAATCCTTTTAGGCATAAGCTTTCCCTCCACTTTTGGGGGTATCCATGTTGGGGGAAGGGCCGGATACCCCTAAACATACCCCCAAAACATTAGGATTTCACCATATCCTATTGGACGCTATAGCACAACAAAAAAATAAAAAAGCCTGATTTCTCAGGCCTTTTAGGACATTATTGGACGATTTTGGATCTTTGGTTGGTGGAGGCGGCGGGAGTTGAACCCGCGTCCGAAAATATTCCACACTGGCGTCTACATACTTATCCCGGATTTTAAATTTCGCTTTTCAAGGCTCCTCCGAGCCGGATCATTGAAAAGCTATTCTGTTAAAGTTTCGCGAATTCCGTCACAGACATCCGGAATCTACTATCCTGCTAGTCGACGCCCTTTCCGAAACCGCAGGAAAACCCCGGAAGGACGTTAGCCGATTAAGCGGCTAAGGCGTAGTTATAATCGTCTGCGATTATTTTAATAATCCGCCTGTTTAACGAGTCGGCAGAATCTCGGTATGCAACCAGAGCTTCCATATCCCCGTCGAAGCCGTTTCGCCCCCTTAAATGACAGGAATGAACCACTGTATTTTAAAGATCATTCGTTTAATAAAATAAACAAATTGCATAATTTGTCAATCTGATTTCCGTATGATTATAGGAGAAATAGTTAAATCTTCCCATGCGCTATCGATGAATTCAGGTCGTTATCAATATTGGTCGCAATTTTTTAGTATTATAAACGAATTTTTTCGAAAAGCAACATGATTAAACGGGTTGTTAAAAAATGAGTACCCTATAAACCAACTATAAATAGATAAGATTGCCTTCACGGTGATCATTCGCCTCCTTTTAATGATCTTTGCATATCTCTTTTTTCATCACGGTTTCGGATGGTCTCGCGTTTGTCATATTTTCGCTTTCCCCGCGCCAAAGCGAGGCTAATTTTGACCTTCCCTTTTTTAAAATAAACCCTCATAGGTATCAGCGAATAACCTTTTTCCTGTACCTTGCCTATAAGTTTTTTGATTTCATGATTGTGCAAAAGAAGCTTTCGAGGCCTCAGTGGATCATGATTATCATAGTGGGCAAACGGGTACTGGCTGATGTGCATCTGATGAACAAAAACTTCGCCGTTTTTGATTTTTGCATATGAATCTTTCAGGTTGACCCGTCCGAGACGAAGCGATTTGACTTCGGTGCCCAAAAGTACCATGCCTGCTTCGTATTCATCATCGATGAAATAATCATGGCGGGCTTTGCGGTTTTCAGTAAGTATTTTTTTATGTTCAGAGGTCAAACTATTTTACCCCGAATTATTCTTTTGTAATAAAAGCTTGCCGTACTTTTCGTGCACCAGATCATTGATTTTGGATATCTCCGACAGTTTCAGCACCTGTTTAAGAAATTTTTTACAATCCTTCAGATTAATGGAACGAACCATTCTTTTGACCGTTGGTATGGATTGCGGGTTCATGCTCAACTCATCAAATCCCATAGCCAGCAACAATGGGACATACAGCGGTTCCGAAGCCATCTCTCCGCACATGTGAATTTTGATATTATTTTTCTGTGCGATGTCCGAAACATGTTTTAACATACGCAAAATCGCCGGATGCAGGGGTTGATACATGTGGGCGACTTCGAAATTTCCCCGATCGATGGCCAATGAATACTGGATGAGATCATTGGTACCGATACTGAAATAGTCCACTTCTTTAGCCAGAATATCAGCCACTATGACTGCGGAGGGCACCTCGATCATCACACCCACCTCAAAATCTTTATTGAACACAACTCCATCCCGGTGTAATGATTCAGCAGCCTCACACAACAGTCGTTTGGCCTCCCTGATTTCTTCCACGCCCGATATGAACGGAAACAGGACTCGTACATTTCCATAAGCAGCCACTCTGAGGATGGCACGAAGCTGTGTTATGAAAATATCGGGTTTTTTCAAACAGTAGCGAATGGCGCGTAATCCGAGTGCGGGATTGATTTCAACGGTTCCGTTTGGCGGAGAAATCGCTTTATCCCCATTGATATCCAAGGTGCGGATAGTTATGGGCTTGTTTCCCATCACATCAACCACGTCCTTATATTTTTCAAACAGCTCCATCTCCGTGGGAAATTCAGGCTTGCTCAAGTATTGAAATTCCGTCCGATAAAGCCCGATACCATCTCCGCCATAGTCCAGTACGGATACCACTTCTTCCGGCAGCTCAATATTGCCCATAATGTTTAACGTGAGATTGTCCAGGGTTATTGCCGGAAGATGAGCTTCTCGGGTTAAATTTGCCTTATGGGTCTCGTATTGTTCAATTTTTTCTTCATATCGAATAAGTGTTTCATCTGAAGGGTTCACGATGACGGCGCCTTCCGAACCATCCACAATGATGATATCATCGTGCTGAATGATACCAATTTGCTTTCCGAGACCCAAAACAGCCGGAATTTCAAGTGTTTGGGCAATAATACCCGTATGAGAGGCTTTCCCCCCACGTTCCGTAATAAAACCCATGATTCTTTCAAGCTGAATTTGGCTGGTCTGGGCGGGAGATAAATCATGAGCGACCAAGATGACTCGTTTGTTGATTTCACCAATATTTACCTGCTCCTGCCCCACCAGATTTCTCATGATCCGGTCGGAGACATGCACAATATCAGAGCCTCGTTCGCGAAAATAATCATCCGACATTCCTTCGAACATCATCCTGATTTTTGATACCACCATTTTCAAAGCCCATTCGGCATTGACCCTCTCATTTTCGATGGTCTCAATTGTACTTCCGTAAAGCATCTTGTCTTTCAGCAGCAGTGCATGGGTCTCAAGAATATTTGCGTTCTGGCGAAAATCCTCCGGGGAATTCTCAATAATTCCCTGAAGTTCATTTTTTGTTTTTTTTACCGCTGATTTGAATCGCTTTATTTCTTTATCAAGGTCTTTTCCGTCAATGGAATATTTTTTGATAACCTCAACTCCCTCACGCCCGACAAGATAAGCCTTGCCGATACAGATCCCAGGAGAGGCGCTGATTCCTGACAGTTTAATTTCCTTGGACTCCTCCATATACCTCATTGATGATTATTCTCCAAAACCGCTTTCGACAAGTTTAATGATATCATGCATGACAGTTGCATCCGATTGGTTTTCAACGGAAAAAGTTACCCGGCAACCTTTACCACAAGCAAGGGTTAAAATATCGATGATGCTGGAAGCATCGACTTTTTCGCCATCCTTTATAATCCATATTCCTGAGACGGCATTTTGCGCAAGCTTAGCAATTTGAGCTGCTGTTCTTGCATGAAACCCTAACTCATTAACCACCATAACATCTTTTGTAAGTTCGACGTCCAATTTTCCTCAATCAAAAAAAGTTAACGTAATTAATTTAAATTTAATGCGATATAAACCTTAGATTTCTAACATAAATATCGACTATGTCAATGAGTATTCATACTTATTTTTTGAAATTTTTTCCCTTGCAAATAGCGACAAATTCGGCAAGGATTATGGTCGGTTTCATTATAGTCCCCAAAAGGTCCATTTCAATAAACCAATGGCCTTATTAAAAATTTGATCCTAATAACGACGCGGATACAAGTGGAAAAACAATTTCTTATAGACGAATTCAAACTTGGAGAATCCTGGAGAATTTTCAAAATCATCGGAGAATTTGTTGACGGTGTTGAAGCCCTATATGATATCGGTCCGGCAGTCAGTATTTTCGGGTCGGCCCGAATCAGTCCCGATGATCCTGCTTACAAAACCGCTGAAAAACTTTCTGCGGTGCTGGTCAAAAACGGTTTCGCCGTCATTACGGGGGGTGGCGGCGGAATTATGGAAGCGGCCAACAAAGGAGCAGCCAAAGCCGGCGGAAGGTCAG
>JBFZEZ010000581.1:0-4064 GCA_041306585.1 Spirochaetota bacterium
GAAAAGCGATTGAGAGAATTGCCGCCACTCTCTAAGGATGGAATATTTTAAAAATAAAAATATATGACCCGGATTAAAGCACCACCAGAGATGTATTCTATGAAAATTGAAATAATAATGATTTTTTACATGTTAAATAAAACAATCCATGAATTAGCTATTCTGAATAAACGTATTGAATAAGTAAAATTAAATTGACAATCAAAAACCATTATACTAAAATTTTATCCATGGAAAGAATGGAATTGAATCCAATCATTGATGAAATTTCGAGAAGAATTAAAATCCATTTCGCCGTCCAGACCATCTATCTTTTCGGCAGTGCAGTAACAGGGTCTCATACAGAAGACAGCGATATTGATATACTCATTATACTCAATGAACCGGGAAAATCTGGCTCATTTATGGAACTTGTGAACCGTAGAAATAAAATTTCCCGACTTCTGCTCGATATCAAGAAAAAAATTCCCTTGGATATTCTTGTTTATACAAATGAAGAGTGGCAGATCCTGATTAAGGATGGCAGTTCCTTTACGCGGGAAATCCTTGAGAAAGGATTGCTTGTAGCATGAAGAAAGCGACCGAAGGTTGGATAAAATTCGCTCATGATGACATTTATGCCGCAGAAGCACTTCTGAAAATCGATGAAGGCCTGCACAATATTGTGCTTTTTCATTGTCAACAATGCCTTGAAAAAATACTCAAAGCGGTTTTGGAACATCATGGACTCAGGGTACCAAAAACTCACAGCCTCGAACGACTCATAAACGATTTGCCTCCGGCGGTTAGAAGTGCAAGCAATCCTGATGAAGAATTTCTGAACCTCATTGACGATATTTATATCAGTGCCCGTTATCCAGGCGATTTAGGTTTACTGCCGACCGGAATGCCGAGCCGTGAAGAGGCCGAGGTAATTTTAATAAAGACGAGATTATTATTTAATAATTTTTTATCGATTATCGAAAACTCTACCTGTGATTCTGGTCAGCTGGAATCAAAGTAACCTTATCACATTTTCAACATTCTCCGCTGCATACACTGGAATAACGGCTATTGAGCCAAATGTGCCAAAGTTCTCCGCAGAAATCCTTATCCCGAGATCCAAGCTTCGTTCATCAAGAAATCTGTACATGCTCTGCATACTCCCTTTTGTGCCTGATTTAACCTCGATAGGAATAATCCTGCCGTCTGCAACTATAACAAAATCAACCTCCGCTGAACTGCCGCGCTGTTCCCTATGCCAGTAATACAGCTCCGGGCGATGATTGGGCAGACCTGACGAAACAAGAGCGAGTGCTACCGAGAGTTCGGCAAATCCTCCTTTATTAATAAAATCGCTTTGTGAAATGAATTCTCCAAGATTTAAACCGGACACACGTTGAAATATTCCGGTGTCAAACATGGCTGTTTTGAATTTTGTATCATTAATAGTTGCGCCAAGTGGAAGCCCTCGTGCCGATGTATGGAATATCTTATATGCCAGGCCTGCATTAACGATTATATCGAGGGCATTTTTAAAGCTTGATGAGCGCTCATGTGAAATTCGACTGTAAACAAATTTGCTTCCATTCTGCAGTGCGATTGAACGGAATACTTCTGTCATTTTATTCAGTGAAGTATTACCTTTGTATTTCGCAAAATCATCCATGAATGTGGTAATCAGGTCATCGAGTATTTTCTGGCACCCTAACATGTCCCGGTTATTTGAATAATATTTGACCGAGGCGGGAAGACCTCCGATGACTTGAAAATTCCGGTAAAAATCCAGTATCTTCAGATGAATTGTGTCATCAGTCTGTTTGTTGCACGAAGAGGATTTTATATAGTCTATTAGTTTATTTTCACCTACAGCGAACAGAAACTCAAAAAACGACATTGGGTAAAGAAACAGGGATTCAATTCTCCCTACACCAAAAGAGGGAATTTGTGCCAGAGCAAACTCGAGAAGCGAACCGGCAGCTGCGACATGAAGCATTGGCATGTTTTCATGAAAAAACCGGAGTGATCGCAAGGCATCAGGGCATGCCTGTATTTCATCAAAGAAGAGAAGGGTTTTGCCGGGAACGATTGGTGTACCGCTGTAAAGAGACAATTTTTCGATAAGTTGGGAAGGATCAAGGGAGCCTTTGAAAAAGTTGGCGACAGAGGAGTCCATCTCAAAGTTTATTTCGACAAAATGAGGAAAAGTCTTCCCAAGTTCCCGAATCAGATAGGTTTTTCCGACTTGTCTGGCACCACGTACCAGAAGAGCTTTTCTTTCCGAATTGTCTTTCCAATTTATCAAATGATCGAAAAAAAAACGCTTCATGAATTACCTGCCATGTTAAAATCAAGGCGATAAACCGTGCAAAAGTCAAGGCAATAATGACAATAAACCGTGCAAAAGTCAAGGCAATAATAAATGAATTTTGTGTAAAAATCAAGGCGATAATTTAGGTTAACTGAAAGATTCATCTGATTATATCGGCTTTCGGGGTCTGGTTTACCTTCAAGCGGAGAAGTTCGTTAAAATATCGGTCGCGTTGTGCGGATGTTCAATGAGTGAGGTTTATTTATAAATTAAATATTTCTCCCGCACGGCATCAAAGTCTCTGGTCCCTTCTTCCACCAATTTTGCGTATTCCTCGTAATACAGCCTCGCATCAATGGCCTTGCGGAATTTATCGGTGCCGACCAGGTAGTCGACGTCCCACCAGTCGCCGGCGGCTCCGGCTTTGCGCCATACCGCCTCCCAGTAATTTTTCATGATGAAGTGGATGATGCGATATGAGACCTCAACCGGATTGAATTTCCCGCCGATGTAGAATATCTGCGCCCCCCCGCATTTCTCACCGCGATATTCCCGCATGGTCGGCTCGAAATATACCGGCCTGAACCGGAAATTTTTCAGTCCCAGCCCGTTCAGCTTCTCGGCGAAGAGGGCCGGCTCAATCCAGGGCGCCCCGATGTATTCGAACGGTTTTGCCGTGCCCCTGCCGATCGAGATGTTGATCCCTTCCATGAGCACGACCGCGGTATAGATGATGGAGGATTCATAGGTCGGAAGGTTAGGCGATGGAGGTACCCACGGGAGCCCGGTCTCGTGATAGAACATGTTGCGGTCGTAATATGACATCGCGTATACTTTAAGCCGCACGTCGGGGGCATATTCGTTCCGGTAGAAATAAGCGGTCTCACCCATGGTCATATTGTAGAACAGGGTTGATGGGAGGGCCCCGACGTATTTCGATTCAAAGCCTTTTTCAAGCAGCGGCCCGGCGGTATCCAGGAACCCGATCGGGTTGGGGCGATCAAGGACTATCAGTTGTTTGTTTGTCCCCTTGAGGCTGTCGATAATGAACTTCAGGTTCGAGACATAGGTATAACAGCGCATACCCATGTCCTGTATGTCAAAAATGACTATATCGCACTGGTCGATAAGGGGTCTGATGCTTGTCTCATTGAGTTTGTGGAGATTGTGGATTGTTATATTAAGGTTGTTTTCTTTCAGCATCGGGTTCGTATCATATTCGTTCTGGTAACCGTATAGTCCGTGTTCAGGGGCCATAAGGAGTACGACATTAATCCCGTTTTTCTGGAAAAGTTCGACGTTTCGTTGGAGGTGGAAATTAACCCCGGAATGATTGGTGACTACAACAGCACTTTTCCCGTGATACTTTTTTATTCCGTCTTTAACGAAAACTTCAAGCCCGGTATACACCCGCTTCGTTTCCCCCGGCAGGTAATATGAAACATTGGAGGCGCAACCAAAGAGCAGTAGGATGCTGAATATATAGATAAGGTTTTTGATCTGCAACACGTTTTTTCCCGATTTATTTGTCGTTATGAAGCCCAAGGCAACGACATAGCCTTTCTATGACAATTCATACACAGTATCGTCGGATGATAGAATTTTTCAACTAAAAAAAAGGGGTTCACATTATGGATTCCTTGGGAGTGAATTAAATGTGGGCAGGTATTCATGTGATTCTCCCGCTGTTTTTGGGTGGATACTTCAATCCTGCTTGACATAAAAAAAATATGATGTATTTTTTATATTAAATTACTCGACTTAGGCAGATCGG
>JBFZEZ010000582.1:0-2906 GCA_041306585.1 Spirochaetota bacterium
GTGCCAGATACATTAAAAGGCGGGAGTAAAGCCCCTGTGGTAATGTATCTCCATGGCATGATGCTTATTTCACCTGATATTTACAAGGCACATATAGCCCACTTATGTAAACAGGGCTATATCGTTTTATGTCCGCAAATCAACAAAGGCGGAATAATCGGTCTAGCTACCGACAACAATCAGAATGCAATGCTTCACCGGACAATCGATTCTGTCAATGATGCATTAGACGCCGTTGGTTCAAAAGCTGACAGGAACAATATCGTAATTTTCGGTCATTCCCTCGGCGGGCTTCTTGGAATGTGCTGGGCGGACAATGAAGGCGACGCAATTGCTCCGCGCGTTAAGTCGATCGTACTCGCGGAACCATGCCTCCATGCGAGCATTCCAGCGTTTGTTGATACGTTTGTTAATGTAGTCGAATTGGATTTCGTCAAAAAATCAAAAGCAACAACATGCCCTGTATTCATACTCACCGGGTCTGATGACACCATCGCGCCTTCAGACACAGCTGTGGAGGCATATAACGCGCTTATTAATGTTCCTTCGAAAATTCTCTACCGGTATGATGGGGATGACCATGGCAGTCCCGTTCTCAAAGCTGACCACATGGCGCCTATTTGTGATGATGGCTGGATGCCTTCCTGGGCCATGAAAATACTCGGTGGGGATGGTGAAGTGGATACGTTTGATTACCGGATTTTTTGGCCCGCATTGGATGCAGCTCTTGACGATCAAGTCAAAGTTGATTTTGACATGGGGAATTGGAGCGACGGGACACCGGTAACCCCGGTTGTTCAGGTATTACCATAATATACATATTGATCGGGGCGCACGTCTATTTGTCCCGATCAATCAATTTTTTATCGAATAATATCCTCGATCCACTCCAAAACATTATTTTCAATAGCAATCATATCAAACCTGCAGGTTATCTCTTTCGTATAAAAATCGGGATGTGTCTGGAGAAACTGGTTCGCCACTCGTCTGATTGTTCTCCTTTTTCTCGGGTTTATTGAATAACGTGCCCCGCCGAATTTTTCAGTGCTTCTGGTTTTGACTTCAACAAAAATGAGCAGATTATCTTTCCGGGCAATGAGGTCAATTTCACCTGCGGTGCTAAAGCTGTAATTTTTTTCAATTATTGTGAAGCCATGGTCTTCAAGAAAACTATATGCGCGTTCTTCTCCAGCTTGCCCCAAGGTTTTATTCATTAGACAATCCATTGGGCATCACAGAACATCGAATATGTTTACGCCGACTTCTTTTTCATCCAGGGCGCGGACGATATAACGTGTAGCATCATCGAGAAGATTAATAATGCGGGTTTTTTCAAGTTTGCGTTTATCAGGACCCATGATTAATTTTATTATGGGCCTGAGGGGTTTTTCCTGTATTGAGCCTATGATAATTGCAATGGCGCCATCATTCAGTTCCACGAGTGAACCGATTGGATATACCGACATGCGTGATAGAAATACCCGAAGAATGACCGGATCGAACTTATTAACTCCGCTTGAAAGAAGGTTTCTCATTGCATGGTAGAAAAAAATTTTTTTTCTGTAGCTGCGGTTTGATATCTGGGCTTCATAGCTGTCTGCAATTGAAGCTATGCGGGCATATTCGCTGATGTTGTTCCCTCTGAGTCCCCGCGGGTATCCCTTCCCATCAAACTGTTCATGGTGCTGCAGGGAGATGTTTGCTATGGTTTCATTGATTCCGCCGAGATCTTTCATTGCTTTGTAGCCATGAAGGGTGTGGGTTTTTATCTGGTTGAATTCGAGTTCTGTGAGGTTTGATTGTTTTTGGATTATATATTTGGGCATTTTTATCATACCTGCATCGATGAGAAGCGTACCGAGACCGAGTTCTTTCAGCTGTGGAAGTTCGAATTTAAGGGCATTGCCGATGATGAGGGCATAAAAAGTGACATTCACGGAATGGGTCACAAGGTAATCCTTACCCTCATTCAGACCGTAGAGGAAAAGGAATACATTATTGTTTTCTTTAAGAAGACGTATTATATTGTTGAGTGTTTTATCGAGTTCAACGGTATTAAAACGTTCATCTTTCCTGATTGATTCATAGACAGCACTGACTATCTCTCGCGCCTGCTTATGCACCGCAACCATACGCGTCCGCTTTTTAAGGAGTTCCTGGTAGTCATCCAGTATGATTTTTTCTTTTTCAGAATTCGGGGTTGTATCTACAAAGAATTCATCAGAATTAATAAGTGACCCAATTGTTAAAATTTCTGTCGCTCCCATTTTATTCAATTTTTGAATATCAGATTCCTGCACAGGCATGCTTGATGAAACAATTATATTGTTTTCATCCAATAACAATGGTTTGTCGAAAATCATCCCGGGGCGGAGGTCCGCAACAAGTATTTTTTTCTTGTCAGCCATAAATTACGAGTCCAACCTGTTCATTTTTTCCTTAAAATTTTCATTTATCTTATAACAATAGGCCAGGATTTCCGCCATAGCCTTAAAAAGATCTTCCGGTATTGTGCTTCCAATTTCCAGCTGTGACAGAATTTCGGCAAGATTTTGATCTTTATATACAGTAATATTATATTGTTCAGCAATTTCCACCATTTTTTTTAATAATTTCCCCCGAGCAATGGCAATAATGCGAGGAATTTCCCCAGAATATTCTATTGCAATCCCCTTATTCTCCCCCATCCTAAACCTTCATATCGAATGCGTGATTTATGGAGTAATAATCATAAAGAAGATTTATTTTGTCAATTACTGTATGTCTGTTATGAATATTAATATATACGTTTTTAAATATTGCCGAAAGACGTTCGTGGAGAGAGTCAATATTTTTTTTTACCTCAAGTTCCGCATCCCCTCCGTCAGCAATGATCAAAAGTGATGATGCGGCATCTGTTTTTTTAA
>JBFZEZ010000583.1:0-2899 GCA_041306585.1 Spirochaetota bacterium
CTCCTCCCCGGAAAGGTCCCTCAGGGTCTGACCGATTTCAAGGAATTCATGGCCCCTGCGATAGCCTCAATGGACCAGGTGCCTCACCGGATAAAACTTTCCACGTTCGTGAGCGACATCATAACTGCATCCGGTTACCGAAAAAGCCTCGAGGAGGAAGATACGCAGGAGAGCAATGCGCGGCTGGAAAACATCAACGAGTTTCTGAACAGCGTCTACGATTACGAAAATTACCGCCCCGACGGGACGCTTGAACAATTTCTGCAGGACATCTCCCTGTTAACATCCGAAGAAAATCCTAAAAATGAAGAGGGGGAAACTCAGGTCAGCTCTATAACCCTCATGACTGTACATAACGCCAAGGGCCTCGAGTTCCCGGTTGTCTTTCTTACCGGCATGGAAGAAAACACCTTCCCCCATAAATTCTCTCTCGATACCGAGGAAGGGATAGAGGAGGAACGAAGGCTCTGCTATGTCGGAATCACACGGGCGATGGAACGGGCATTCCTCACCAACGCGGAAATCCGCCGCTCGTTTGGAGGGATTGATTACAAACATCCCTCGCGGTTTATCAGTGAAATACCGAACCACCTGCTTGAATACAAAACCTATTATTCTCAGGACATAAATAGAAATAACAGCAATTACGACATGCCCTCGAGGCGGACAACCACGGCAGCGCTCCCCTCTCCCCTGGAGAAAAAAACAATCACAGCTGATAAACCCGAAATACCGGCCGGCGGATCAAAATTCCGTATGAAAGAGACGGTGGTTCACCCCAAGTACGGCATCGGCAGGGTTGTGGGGATCGAGGGGAACGATGACAACCTGAAACTCATAATCATTTTCGGTTCAGGGAAAAAAACATTCCTCGAAAAGTACACTCCCCTCGAAAAATTCGACCAGACAGGAGGAAGCCGCCGATGAAATGGACGTTGATTCCGATTGCAATCCTACTCCTTATGCTCTCATGCTCTCATGAACAAAAAAAGGCTCCCCCCTCTGTCAGCACCGATACCGCCGATAGCCTTACCCGATTTTTCAACATGTGCCGCTCAGATCTTGAAAAGGCAAAGACCGTCATACTTGAAAATGACCTGATCAAAAACCTGTCGCACCTGCAGTACATGAACTACGGCGGACAAAAATACTACCTCCTCGAACGGGAGTCTCTGACCAGGATGATCCAATCGGTCACCGAGGGCGTGTACACTGATTACATCATCATAGCTAAAAATGGGACCGTTATCTATACAATGATGAATGATGATGTGTTCTCAAAAAATGTCCTGTCCAATTTCAGGTCGACCGCGCTCAGCTCGTGTTATGAAAATCGGAATGACGATATCCACATCGAGGATGTGTCAACAATCGATCCGAAAAATGCAATCCACTCAATTTTTATTTCAACAAAAATAAAAGGGGGAGATACATTCCCCGGCATATTCATTCTCCAGGTCGATATATCAAAAATCAGGGAACGTATCCCGCGTGACGCCTTCATTGTAGGGGTCGACAAAAAATATAAAATATTTGAGAACACGGATATGATTGCGACACCCTTCCCCAATGCGGACCTTATCGACTTTACTGCTGTGGGAAAAAAATTGAAGGCGGAAAAATTCACTTATACGATATACAAATATGCTGACCTGACATGGGCGATACTGGAGCCGTGAGGATGATAAAACGCCCTCGCCTGACCGAAGGTGGGGAGAGGGCCGGCCAGCGCCAGCGCCGCCGGGGTGAGGGTCCTACTCTTTCTTCTCTAGAGTACCGATCACCAGGTCGGATATCCGGGTATGAATATCGCTGAAATGATCAGGGTAACCATATGACGAGGACACCGATTCCACGAGCTTATTCGAAATATCAATCAATTTCAGATCATCAAGGTATTTTATCCCTGACGACAATATTCCCTGGATAAGTCCGGGGACTATAATCGTCTGGTTCAGTCCTTCAACGTTTATATATTTGCGGACGCCTTTTTCCAGGAGCTCTTTAATGTCGATCCTGTCATCAGTGAAGAGTGAGATGAAAAACTGCCCAGGGCGGATACTTTTATACACCGATTCATCGAAATTATTTTTTAGAAGTATTATAATGTCAGAGTTGCTGAAAATATTCTTCGGGGTCGTCGCCATCCCCCCCTCGTTTTCAATGGCGAGAAGGGACTTTTCAAATTGGTCGAACCCGAGGACCCTCATAAAACCCAACTTCATCAGGAGTGAAGTGATCCGAAGCACGCTGATATCGATCCCGATGAAACCGATCGTCGTCTCCCTGCTGTTCAGCTTGTTCAGCTTCATGATCTTCTGGATAAGGGTCAGCATATAGAGCGGCATGTCGTCCATCTCATAGGAGATAACAGGGAGGGTAAAATCGGCGTACATCTGCTCATACCATGAAATTTCAGCCTCATCTATGTGCATTATGCGGATCAATGAAAAATTGTTTTCGATCCGCTGCATGGTGCGGATTAGATCTTCAGCCACGTTATAGGTGATGCCGATCGGGTAGGCATTCAGCCCTCTGAAACGGTTTATTATCACCGACTCAATTTCAGCACGCGCGTGCGCGCGGATGAACCTTTTCATTTTAGAATCGCTCTTCTCGCTGATCCCGCTCACCAACGCCACGTTCTTAGATATCCCGGTATAGCTCACGGCGTTCTGGTCAGAGGCGATCTTCTCCCCGATGAGCTCATGTGCCCCCAGAATGCCGGTCTGGAAATCATTCTCATCTTCAAGGGGCATTTTGCCGGCGAGGTTCAGAACTCCACCCCTGATGTTTTTCTCAAGATGGTTTCTCAGCGCGACCACGGTGAAACGATCGCCATTGTCGCTGATCTTTTTCACGAGCGTCTTCAGTGTGCTGCGGTTGAAATATACCAGAT
>JBFZEZ010000584.1:0-3788 GCA_041306585.1 Spirochaetota bacterium
GCATATGATGCTCGCCGCGGCGACAACCGGCCGCACAGGGAATTTGTAGCGGCGCTTGAGCATATGCTCATACTGAAGCGAAAGATCTGTCATGCATCCGTCCAGGATGTAAAACGCGGGCCTGGGGTCTGCAGCAGAATGCATAACACTTACAGCTGCTCCCATCGAATCTCCATGAACGCCGATGAACGAGTTCAGCCCCACCCTGCGCCTAACCCAGTCGACACATGCCTGCAGGTCTTTTTTTTCAAAGTATCCGAAGGTAACGCTGCTCCCGCCGCTTTTCCCGTGATAGCGGCTGTCAAAAAGAAATGCGTTGTACCCGCGTCTCCTGAATATGGGGAGATATTTGAATCCGCCGGCAAGACTCACCTGGTAACCGTGCACAAAGATTATCGTTTTATCGGACTGAGCTTCTGCCGGAACAAACATCGCATGGAGTTCATAGCCGTTGGGTGAGTCGATATAGAATTCCTCTTTAGGAAGAGAACGGTACCATTCTTCCGATATCCACCTCCTCCCGAATTCCCCGCGGAAAGAATCCTCATAAGACAGGACTTTCGGCCAGACAAGTTCACTGGAAAAATGATAACCGACAAACGCGAGAAATACGGCAACACAGAAAAGCAAGCCGGCAATTGTTATAAAAATTTTTTTGAGCATATGTATTAATGACTCGGCTTAGGTGATTTTTTCAATATTATACCGCTTCACGAATGTCTTAGTTGTGCTCAGCAACGACAGTAGATGCATATGGTTCCCGGACCGTGACCGAGGACTGTCTGAGCGTAGCGAGTTCCGCAGGGCGCGGTCCGGGAACCATATGCATCGCAAAACAAATAGCTGGGTTAGCTTTTTTCAAATATACTAATTCATTCGTGAACCATCCTCGCCCACGCAAAACGTCCTGTTTTGCTCGTTTTTACAGATAAATAATATATTCCCGCTATCAACCGCCCCGCAATAGATATATACCAGATTCCACGTCCCCAAAGAACATATAACTCAAATTAATGAGAAACACTTAACACCACATTCCCGGTTTTTTCCCCGGTTTCAACATATCGCGCGGCCTCGGCAGCCTGTTCCAGGGGATATGTCCTGTCGATCACAGCCCTGTAAGCCCCCTTCTCAATCAGCTCCTGGAAAAAAATTATATCATCCTTACAGTCTTTCGGAATCGGGAAACCGACCTTTTTCCCCCTGATGATCGGGGCCAGCAGGGAAAGGAATACATTCTGGCACAGGAACCCGAGTTCGGTTGAAAAATAAATTCCTCCAGGCTTCAGTATCTTTTTGCATTTGAAAAAAGAACTTTTACCGACAGAATCAAAAACGACATCATATACATCGCTCCGCTTAGTAAAATCCTCTTTCGTGTAATCAATGACCTCACGAGCGCCAAGTGACTTCATCAGTCCGAAATCCTTACCCCTGCACACTGCAGTTATCTCGGCCCCGAAATATTTGGCAAGCTGCACCCCGGCTGAACCGATGGACCCTGATGCGCCATTGATCAGAATTTTTTTTGGCTTTGAAAAGTCAATTTCTTTTATGTAATTGAGGGCCAGCATTAATCCATCACACACGGCGGCAGCCTCACTAAATGACATATTATTCGGCTTGAGGGCAATCGATCCATTTTCAGCAACACACACATATTCCGCATGTGTCCCGAATTTCAAGGCGCTTAATCCGAAAACCTGGTCACCCGGTTTAAACGTAGTGACGTCCTTACCGACTGAAACTATCTCCCCGGCCAGTTCGCTCCCGAGTATTGTTTTTTTTGGCCTGAAGAAACCGTTAAAAAACCTGATAATAAAATATTCAGGTTTCCGGAACCCGCAGTCTGTTCGATTCATTGTTGCGGCATGGATTTTTATCAATACCTCATTAACGAGTGGAACAGGTTTTTCCACATTCTTCACAGTCAAAACTTCAGGGGGGCCATATTGTGTGTAAACAATTGCTTTCATATTATTTTCTTCCAATAAATTAATTTAAAAAATATTCTCATAATATTCAACAAATATCATCCCATAGAATTTATTACATACAAAATAAATATTTACATGTCAATCCTTAAAAATCTTCTTTCTCTTGGAGCGAATTAAATTTGGAGACGCGTTTTAATTTTCGGGACGCCTCACCAATGCCTCATTTTAAAATACATTATCAGCTTGATAAACGTCAGCAAGGTCTGAAATTGTTTTTTCCAGACCGAGGACCAAGCGCCGGCACCCCCTATACGCTGCACGCGTTTAATCTGCTCAAGAAATAAATTCAACAAAAAACGATGATATATTGACAACGAGGTGACGGATACGCGTATCCGCAGGGCTGGAAAAAACAATTTCAGACCGATTAAATGATTAACCCGAAAATTAAAATGCTCATTTATACATAAAGAAAAATATCGTTAACCAATTATATAAAAATTATTTGCATCTATTCACCAAATCATATTTTGTGTGATTAATTGTACAAATTGATCAACTATTAGCCCCCTAAATCCCCCGAAGGGGGACTTTAAGAAAGTCTTAATTTGTTATATCATAATTTTAATTAATATTTTTATTCATTTACATTCTCCGAAGTCCCCCTCCGGGGGATTTAGGGGGCTTTTTAGAATGATATTTTATTATTGCAAATTATGCTGAATAATTAAAATTATTTAAAAATTAAGTTTACTATTTGCTGAAAAATTCTAATAATTTTATCCTTGTCATATTCATATAGAAAAAACCAGGGAACATCAAAAAATGAACATCACAACCATCATGGCCGAAAAAGCCCTGTGCGCAACCGGCATTGATTTAGCCGATTTCGTCATCAACCCGTATCGCGGGTGCCAGTTCGGCTGTTCCTACTGTTATGCGCGCTCAAACAAGGGGCTCAAAAAAATCCAGGAAGAGTGGGGAAGTTTCGTGCAGGTAAAAGAGAACCTGCCTCATCTTCTTGAAAAAGAACTCGCCGATACAAACATGCACGCCAACCTGCGCCGCGTCCTCATCGGATCAACGACCGAGCCGTTCCAGCAGGCTGAAAACGAGTACCATATTACCCGGGACATTATCAGCATATTAAAGAGAAAAAACATACCTCTCGTTATACTGACAAAATCTTCCGATGTCGCGCAATTCGCCCGCGACCTTTGTTATTCTCAAAAAAATAAAATATATATAACAGTCAATACCGGAATTGTCCGGGACCTGTTTGAAAAAAGTTCCCCGCCACAGGCCGAGCGGATCACGGCAATCGAAAAAATGCATCAGAACGGCATCGACACCATCGCGTATGTGAGCCCGGTGTTCCCCATCTTTACCGATGTTGAAAATATATTCGAATCACTGCGGGGAAAAACAAAAAAAATATATTTTGAAGCCTACAATCCCAGGCTCGGTAATTTTGATGATGTGAAATTAAAACTTGATGAAGAGACCCTCGGAGAATACCAAAAAATATTTTTTGATCCCTTTAATTATGAACAATACTGGAAAGACTTCATTGAAAAAACGAACAGACTGAATGAACAATATAATTTTAATATAGAAATATTTATTTATCCATTTAATTCGTATTATTCGTCACAGAGATTGTAATGACAGTCGTACATTGATTTTTCCAGACCGAGGACCAAGCGCCGGAGCCGAAATGCGCTGCACGCGTTTAATCGGCTCAAGAAATGAATTCAACAAAAAACATTGATATATTGACAACGTGGCGACGGATTCGCGTATCCGCAGGGCTGGAAAAATCAATGTACGACCGATTAAATGATTACCCGA
>JBFZEZ010000585.1:0-4248 GCA_041306585.1 Spirochaetota bacterium
CCCCGGCACAATGACGCGGAGTTCAAGCAAAGGGTGATGAAGAGGTTCGTCGAGCGCCTCGGCTTGAGCGATGCGCAGGCGCGTGCGATAGGAGCCCTGCTCGACTCCAACCGCGATCTCATGGATGGGAAGCGGGAAGTGTTTATCAAGGAAATCCGGAGCGTCATGGAGCGCACCGACGCGGAGATCATGAAACTGCTCGATGAAAAGCAGAAGGCGGAGTTCAGAAAAATGATCGCCGAAAAAAAGGCTCACGGCGAGAAGCCGCCCGACGGTCCGGGGCTGGACTGCCCTCCCCGGGGCGCTTCGCACTACGGCCCGCCGGATGACGGGCCCCGACGCGGTGTTCTTTCCGGCGGGAAGCTGAAATGACGCGCATGGCGGCGTCGATCGGGCGCCGTTGGGCACACAGGTAAATAGATTAAGGGGAGTATATCCGTGAAGCTTCAATCTGAAATCATGCGGGGTGAATCAGGCCCCGGATTACGGTGACCGGCGGGATCGCGGGCATCATCCTCGGAACGGGTATCACTATCCTCATCACCGTTTTCGCGGGCTGGTCGGTCAGGATATCGGTCTACTCCATCGTTCTCTCCACGGCGGTATCAATCGCTATCGGGATCGCCTTCGGGCTCTGGCCGGCGGTCCAGGCTTCGCGAATGAATCCCATCGAGGCGCTGAGGCACGATTGAGGGGGGACGCTCCCCCCTCGAACCCATCTCACTTACCCTTGAATGAAACCGAAACCTTTTTCGCCGGCTCTATCACCAGTCCCGGCACGTCTTTAAGCAGGGCCTTAGTCTCCTCCATCGTCGCGGGTTTCTTCGTATTGAGCTCCTTCAGCTTCTCGGTGTTATCCAGGAATTTGGTGAACTCGATATCGTAGAGCGTGATGGCGTTACCGGTGACGTTGGCGGCGTTGGTCTTCGTTATCTCTCCGTTTACCTGCACCACCAGCGCGAAGCGCATGCCGTCGAAGATCATCCGCATCTGTTTAATCTGCTGTTCCATCTGCGCGTCGTCGACGGGGCTGGTCTCCGCCTTCTTCTCGGCGGGGCCCTTCTTCTCGGGCATCGTCAGTGTGAGGGTCGGTCCGGGCTTTTTAACGAAGCGGAAGATGATGTTCTCGGCCGGGGCGGGTTTTCCGGCGTTCTGGCCGCTCTTCGCCTTCATGTTCTGGTTGATCGTGAGCTTCGTGACGTCGCTGAATGCGTACACCGCTCGATACCCCTGGTGCGTGGTGTTGGCGATGTCTTCCACCGAAACGTAGCTCACTCCCCGGCCGTAGCCCGCGGCTTTGTCCCGGAGCTCCTGTTCCTTGTATATCTTCGCGTCGGGTTTTGCTTCCTCGCCGGCGCCCATTCCCTTTTTCATGCCCTCGGCCATTTCGCTTTTCATGAGGAAGGTCTCCTGGATCGTCCCGGTGCCGTCGGCGTTCACGAAGATGCGCGTCTCGACGTCCATGCATCCTATCATCATCGCCAGCGCGGACGCAATCAATACGTGAATCTTTTTCATGAGCATACCCCTTGAGCGTGATGTTTCCGCCTGATGAAAAGACGTTCCGTATTCGCGTATTTCCAGTGCAGGAGGTGAGTGGAAAATACTACCGGCATGGGGAAAAGGCAAATCATGGGAAACTATTTTCCCAATGAGCGAGGGCTGTCTATATCGATGTTCGAGGTGAGTGGGGTGGGGGAGTTCATTGTATCGATTTACTATTTGACATTTCGTGGGTTGGTGCTCAGTATATAAGCAAAAGATGATTCATGCGCGTGGGCTCGTAATTGCCGAACTTTTTAGTATAGCATACTTCGACCTCACACTGTACAAGAGTCTAAGGGCCCCCGTTGAGGGTCTTTTTGCCGGAGATGAGGTGGCTCCGGCCGAAAGGCACCTCCAATATACGCGGACATGCCGCGTAACCTCTCCGCGAAGGGGCGAAGCTTCCTGGATACAAATAAAAGATATACAGAGTCGTTGATCAGGTTGACCATTCTTCTTGTATTTCTTCTCGTGTGGAAAAGTTACAGTTTCAGAATCAGGGAAGAATTGCACTGGAATGTGTCCGATTATGTTATATGTTATGCGCAGGATATTATTCTATGGACGATACTGTATATAATAAACTATTTCAGTTTCATTTTGCTTGGAAAACGGTTTTATATCGCACATTTAATTATTTTAAACAGTGCCCTCGTCTTCCAAATGATAGACAGCCGGGTAAAAGTATTGTTTTTGGAACCCCTGTCAATCGAATTGATCAAATACTCATATAACGATTTGAGCATACTTTTATCCCAAATTCTGTTTTTCTGGGGCAAGAAATACTGGCCGGCTTTTCTTATTTCAATACTGGTGCATAATATTTTCCCTCCATTGATTTCATCTATACTCGAAAAATACAATCAGGCCAAACCGGAAATCAATGGGCATTATAAATTTATGAACAGTATCATCTACAGCAGGAAATGGTTAGTTTTCGCATCGGCCATATGTCTTCTTTCCATAATAATTGTCGCATCAAGTCAGGAGGAAATATACGGGCTCAATAAGAATTTTATAATCAGCTCGTTCATGACTGCGCATAAAAGCGTCAGGCGTAATAATAATATACATTATGACTCGGAGCAAAAGGTTTGTTCGTTAAAAAATTTTAATTCAGGTTATATTGACAATAAATACTTCGGGCTGGCCGGAAATAAAAATATCATTTTATACATTCTCGAAAGTACTTCTTACGAAGACAGTCTGGGCATGAATAAAGGCAATATGCCGTTTATTAACAGCCTGCTGGGTGATGGCGGGCTCGGCTTCGAGTGTTATGCGCAATGTGCAACCTCTACAAAAAGTGTTTTTACCATTCTGAGCGGATTGCACTCAAGCAGGGGGTTTGAAATAATCGAATCCCGGATAAGGAAAATCGGCGGTATCGCAAAGGCGCTTAAGGGAAAAGGATATTTCACGGCCTTTATTACCGCACAGGATATGTCTTACCAGGGCATGAGAAACATGGTGAGAAATTTCGGATTTGATCATTTTGCCGAATACGAGGATTTACGATCAATCGCAAAACATAAGGGGATTGTCGTCAAAAACGCCGGATTCGGGGCATCCGATGACAAGCTGATGCTTCTAGATGATATAAAAAAGTTCCTCTGTAAAAAAACCTTTATAGTTTTTTATACAAGCTCATCGCATTTTCCATATGACTTCCCCGGGGCCAATTCGGATATTGATAAGGACCGCCATTATCAGTCATTATTATACGCGGATCATGTATTTTCATTATTGTATAAATCGATCTCGGAAAATAATATGTTAAACAATACGCTTTTCGTTGTTACGGCTGATCATGGTGAAGAATTCTATAGTGGGAAATTTAAGGGAAGAGGAGCTACGCTCAGCGAAGCAACTCATAAAGTGCCTTTGCTGTTTTACGGTGCCGGCATTAAATTTCCTAAAACAAAAAATGCACATGCGCGCCAGGTGGACATTTGCATTTCTCTGCTTGAACTCCTTGGTGTCGTCGATTGTGATTTCTGCACGCAGGGTATTCCCATATTCTCGCCGGATTATCATAAAACACCGGTGTTTATCAATACCTATGGCCTGATGGATAATATGGGAATTATTGAAAACGAAAAAAAATACATCTACTCTTTTGATTCAAATAAAATGTGGTTGTCGGAGTTTAAAAACGGGAAAGAATTTAAAACTGAGATTAACGATAGCGAGAAAATTTATTATATTTCGTCGAGAATGAATAACTTTGCCGGATATAATTCCTATTACCTCGAAATGTTGTTATCGTCTGACTAGTGATATGGTTGTCGCGTAATCGGGGAAGAGAGTGCGCTTGCATTGCGAATGAGCTACCGTATACCGTAATGTGGAGAACCATCATGCCACCAATGTTCATTGCATATGTGCTGGTTGCCGCGGTGTTCGTGTTGATCTTTCTCTACGGCTCGCTCCGCCGTCCCCGCCCGTCCGCGCCGATATCCATCGCCGGCCGGCGTTTCCCCGACGGCTTCCTCTGGGCCACGGGCGAGGACGCCTACCAGCATGAGGGAGGAAACCTGAATAACGACTGGGCCCGCTGGGAGGCGCAGGAACCATCGCCCATTGAAAACGGCGACCGCTGCGGCATGGCGGTCGATTTTTACCACCGCTACGAGTCTGACTTCGACCTCGCCGCGCGCGACGGGCAGAACGCCCACCGCATCGGCATCGAATGGAGCCGCG
>JBFZEZ010000586.1:0-10360 GCA_041306585.1 Spirochaetota bacterium
ATGCATCAGCTGAAGGGATACAAAATTTTGCTTAAAATTGTTTAGAAATTTTTATGAAAACCTATTATTCTGGGTTATTTAATTTCAAATGTGGCATGAAGAAACAAAATAGGTTTTAAAATGATAGAGACATTATTAGCAACAATGCTATTATAGTCAACAAAAAAACAAGTACCCCATCCCCTTTCAATAAATAATATACAAATAAAGAATATTAATTTCAAGCTATTTATTTAATTTTATGTTGAATTTTTTTATTTTATTCATTAACGAATTTTTGGGGATTTTGAGTGAACGGGCGGCATCATCAACTTTTTGATGATCTTGAACAGCATCAACGATCAGCTGACGCTCGATAGAGTTCATCATTTTATCCAGGGACATTCCACGAATATCAACACCCGGGAGTTCAAGGCCGGTGCTGATTTCAGCCTTATTGCTGCAGAATATAAGAAAACCAACGTTTTCACCCTTGCCTTTCAGTGGCACTTTTTCATAGTTCATACTGAGTGCCTTGTTAAAAAATTTAATATCGTCCCCGTCCTTACCTGTCTTCATCTCGTTTTTATTCACATCTTTCAGGGATTTTTCCACAAATTCGGCATTCACCTCGGAATCAAACGTCTTTGTATAAAAATCTTCAAAGTGGCTGTTGTAGAATATTGTTCTCCCGTCCTTGTTGACGGCATATAATGGACGCGGAATATGTTCAAGGATAAGATATATGAGCCAGTCAAGGACCTGGTCCTCCTTCTGCTGTACAACCTCATGTTTGATCGCGGCAGATTTGCCGGGGGCTTCTGCTGAGGCAAATAATTGAAGCCTCGGCCATGTCCCCTGTGTCACGCCAAATATATTTACAACGACAAATTCCTTGATTTTACCATACTGTAAAAGATCTTCAAAGCTCATCTTCCGCGTGATCTTGGTGATGAAAGCATCGATCTTCAATTTTTCGACCCGCTCGATATCGCTCAATTCTGATATTAAATCTTCCTTTCGCAGGACGCCGACTAACATGTTGTTCTTCGATACCACGGGGATAATCGGTACATTATGCACATAAAAAAGACGCACCACATCCTCAGGGCGAACATTGTCGGGATCATGGGGATTTTCTTTGATTTCCCGTGTTTCCTGTTGAGTAGTATCCTGAATTTTTGGCGTGTCTGTCATTATAAACCCAGCACATCATACATAGAATATAATCCGGGTCCCTTCCCGGAAAGGAACTCCATGCCGATTGCAGCGCCCCCCGCTAAAACGTCCCTATTTGTTGCGCGATGAGTGAGCTCGATACGCTCTCCGTTGCCGACAAAAAAAACGGTATGCTCGCCTACTATATCCCCACCGCGCATGGCCATAACCCCAAGTTCATTGGGTCTCCGTTCTCCGGTTATGCCTGAACGACCATGTTTTTCTTCAGCAGAAACAAGTAAGGGCATTGATGATTTTATTATATCAATAAGTTTTTTAGCTGTCCCTGAAGGTGCGTCCTTTTTCATACGATGGTGGGCTTCTAGTATTTCAACATCAAAGCCTGTACCGATTGCCCTGGCAGCCATTTCAGTCAATTTAAATAAAATATTCACCCCGACAGACATATTCGGTGAAAAAAGTATCGGGATACTCCGGGATGCGGTGTGAATGGCGCTTATTTGTTCATCAGAAAAACCGGTTGTTCCGATTACAAGGGGTTTCTTATTTTCAACTGCCAGATGAAGAAGTTTCAACGTCGCAGACGGTGAGGAAAAATCGATTATCACATCCGCACGATTCATGCTCTCTGGATTAATGGCTTCAATGATTACCCCAATTGAGGGGTCGTTAACGAGCACACCTGCGCTTTTCCCGAAATTCGGGGCAGTTTCGTGATCAAATGCGACTCCGAGAGAATGGCCACGTGCGATAAGGCTGCGCATGACCGCCAGCCCCATCCTGCCGCAAATACCACATATGCCGTAATTCATTTACAACACCCCGTAATCCTGAAGCGCTTTCCTGAGTAATTTCTGATTTTCTTCGCTCATCCCGCATAACGGCAGCCGAAGGTCGGGTGCGCAGTAGCCGAGCATGGCCATTGTTGTTTTAACCGGAATAGGATTGGTTTCAATAAACATAGCCCGGCTGAGGGGGAGCATTTTATAAAACTGGGCCCTGGCCTCGCTGACATTTCCGTTATTATACAGGGTTATTACTTTTTTAACATCCTTTGGAAAAACATTAGACAATACCGAAACAACTCCCTTCCCCCCGATCGAAAGCACAGGAAGAAGAAGGTTGTCATCCCCGGACACCAGGGTAAGACGGTCACCGCAGAGTTCAATGACCCGCATCATCTGAACTATATCACCGGTCGCTTCCTTAATGGCGACAACGTTTCCAACCCGGTTAAGCAGTTCATTGATGCTTTCAGGGAGAAAATTGACCCCGGTCCTCCCTGGAATATTATATAACATGACTGGGATCTTTATCGATGACGCAATCGCTTCAAAATGGGCAATAAGCCCCCGCTGGGTCGGCTTGTTGTAATACGGATTCACCGATAGAACAGCATCGGCCCCCGCCCCTTCAGCCTCCTTCGAAAGCCAGATGGCCTCATCCGTTGCGTTTGCACCGGCACCGGCGATAACCTTCACCCGTTTATTTACAAATTGTACAACCTTTTTTATAACTGTAATATGCTCTTCAAATGAAACGGTCGGGGACTCCCCTGTTGTTCCCATGGGTACAACACCATCAACACCGCCAGCGATCTGTTTTTCAATGATCGCTTGCAGTGAATCATAATCTACCGTTCCATTATTGAACGGGGTGATTAACGCAGTGTACAAGCCTTCAAACATATTAATACCTGTCTTTATACATAATAACGCCTGGTTGAAAAATTATTTTTTCCCGGCATCTTTTTTTGCATCCTGTTTCGGGGTGATGACTTCAAACAGTTTCTGGTTAAACACGTTGCTGTCAAATTTCTTTTTATCAAATTCATCTTCAAAAAGATATAAAATCAGAATATGGTCAACCTTCAGTGGATCAGCCTCGCTGGAATAACCATACACCTTGATCCAGTCAGACTTGCCTTTTATAATAATTTTGACCAGGGTCCCTTTTTTTAGTACTTTTTCATTTTGTGCGGCATCATTTTTTAAAACATATACCTTGTCTTCAAGCTTCTGCTTTAGATCGAGGAGTATATCATTTTTTACGAGACTATCACACCCTGCAGCAGCACACAGGACCACAGATAGTAAAATATATATATAAAAATTCTTCATTACATTCACCCGGCAACCGTTGCTTTTTATTCATCATGATTGAATTAAACTGCGGATATTAAAAAGTACTTCAAACCGATACCGTCGTCATTTCAATTTTAACACGATATTATTTTCAATTCAGATCCATTGTCAAGGATTTTATTAATCATGTCAAAATGTCAAACCTTTATTTATGATATGCAATCCCCTGCCCTGTGGCAATAAGACGGTCTTCCGACCCCCGCACCTGTATCTGCCATGAGCTGACTTTCCTGCCGATATTGACTGACGACGCTTCCGCGAATATCTTTTCGCCGTTAATGGCTGCCGAGAGATAATTGATATTGAAATTGATTGATAAGGCCATGTTCCCTGTTGAATTCGATGCGACAGCAAAGGCCTGGTCTGCGGCGGCATATATGATCGTTCCATGCGCGCGCTCCGCGGCGTTCAGGTATTCGGGACGAATCGTTAGAGAGACCTTCGCATACCCTTGATCAACCGCTTCAACCTCTATCCCAAGGTATTGCGCAAGCGGGTCCTTTCCAACGACTTCCCTGGCATACACAAGGGGTTCACGCAATGTTTCAGCCATATCATGCATCCTTCTTACAATGTATATATTTCCCTGATATCGGCCCGTGAAAACACCGGTTCTCCGCTGTCGCCTATAAGCTGGTTCCTGTATTTTAACACAGAAATAACTTCGAATGTTTCGATATGATGTATCGTATTCAGGTTTTTCATTTCTGTAAGAAGCCTGCGGTAATCGCTGTAATCCTGCACGATGATCTCGCTTGTATAGGAACTTTCGCCCTGAACATGAAGCACTGACTGGACGATCGGACTTTTTTTCAAAAGGTTGATAAGTTCATCATCATGATGAGGGTTATCGATAACCATAAAAAAATGATTTTTCTCCTGCAGGTCCAGATAATTTTTCAAAGAATACTGGTCTTTCTGCTTCAACACTTCAATTATTTTCTGAGTGCGGAGTGATATAATTGAAGGCACTCCCCCGGGTAATGTAATTGATTTGAGCAGCCGGACGAAATCGGAAAGCTGCTTCATGTTATCGAAATTAACGTCGAGCAGATAGCTGTGCCGCCCCATAATATGAAATATTGATATGACATGACTGTTATTTTTTAAAATTCCGACCATCTCACTGTCTTCGCCCCAATTTTGTATGAGGACAATTGCGTGCATTACTGAACCGGGCATTGGCTTCCCCCTATAAAAAAAATATTTATCTATCGACGAGATATCGACATAAACATAGTTAGACCCTCGGCATTTTTTTCGTCAAGATTATTTCTGGTGGAATGCATATTTCGGGATAAATGAAAATTTATTTTATAATTGATTTATATGACAGTCTGATTATTATTTCCAATAAGTATGTACTCATTTTCAGCGGGTACGTATCCATGTCATTCCCGTGAAGACGGGAATCCATTCTCGCAGACGCGAAATCAAGGATTCCCGCCTGCGCGGGAATGACATTGGATTGTTGGGCCATTATTAAACCCGGTTTCTGAGAATAACTTCAATTTACATTTTCCCAGGAGCAGTTATGAAATTAACACAACACATAGACCGGAATGTAGTTCTGACAGGAATGACCTCATTCTTTACCGACATTTCATCCGAGATGATTTACCCCCTCCTGCAGGCGTTCATTGCGGCGATCATGACAGCAGGCACGGCCATGCTCGGCCCCGTACTCGGCATTATAGAGGGGATAGCTGAATCTACGGCAAGCCTCCTCAAGGTCTTTGCCGGCTATTATTCCGACCGCACCGGAAAAAGAAAGCTCCCGGTAATATCCGGATACAGTTTGTCTGCCATTTCCAGGATCTTGCTTTTCGCCGGGAGCCTGGGGTGGTATTTTGTGCTGGCATCGCGTTTTTTCGACCGCATCGGCAAGGGTTTACGCTCAGCACCCCGTGATGCAATAATATCCGAATCGACGCCATGTGAAATGCAGGGGAAGGCATTCGGATTCCAGCGCGGCATGGATTTCGCCGGCGCGTGCATCGGGACACTTGCATGTTATTTTCTCACCCTGAAATACCTGGACCCTGTTTCTAAAACCCTGAGGGACGTAAACGCATTCTATATACTTTTCAGCATATCAATAATACCGGCATTCATCGGGGTCATTTTTCTTTTTTTTCTCAGGGAAAAAAAACCGGATGTCCATACAGCACCCGGGACAAAACCGGTCCCGAACATCAATGTAAGACAATACAACAAAAATTTAAAAATTTTTTTTCTGGCACAATTCATATTCACCCTCGGAAATTCTTCGAACCAGTTTCTCCTTCTGAGAAGCGTGGACATGGGCATAACCCTTCCGAACGTGATCATCATGTATTTCACTTTCAATCTCTCCTCAACAATATTTTCAACCCCGTTCGGTATTCTCTCAGATAAAATCGGAAGAAAGAACATTCTCATTGCAGGTTATCTGCTTTACGCAATTGTGTATACCTGTTTCGGGTTCATACCCTCATCATCCAATTATCTCCTCTGGATTTTCTGGCCGATGTATGGATTTTATTATGCGATGACCGAAGGTGTTGAAAAGGCATTTGTTACCGACATCGCACCTGCCGAGTCCAAGGCAACAGCGCTCGGTTTCTTCCATACAATTGTCGGGATCGGACTCCTTCCGGCAAGCATAATCGGGGGCTTTATTTTTTCAATTAATCCCGGGTTGACCTTTCTGGCAGGCGGGGGGCTGGCGGGATCAGCTGTTTTGATATTGTGGTTGGGTGTGAAAAAATAAAAAAATTACAATGTCCCACCCGGGGAGCGGCGCCGGAGAGAAAAATATTATTATTCACTCCGCTAACACCGCTTCTGGGCAGAAAAATTATTTAATGATATTAAATTCCGCTTTTGCAACTCCGCAGATTTCACACATATCCGGAACATTTTTTCCGAATGTATTCCCGCACTTGGGGCATACTGCATATGTGTCCGAAAGGACTTTCATATCATTTTTATTAAGGGCTTCAAGGGCTTCTTTATAAAAAGAAAGATGAACTTTCTCAACCTTCATTGCGGTGTCAAAAGAAGCAACCGCTTCGTCCTGTTTCTCACCCTGGGCTGCTTTAACAAAATCAGGATACATGGTATCGACTTCATGCGACTCGCCTTTAATCGCATCTTCAAGGTTTTCCTTGGTTGTTTTGATAGTAAACTGAGGTGTGACAGCGTCCATTTTCACATTGAGTTTATCCAGTGCATCAGTGTGTTTTTTCGCATGGATGGCTTCGGCCTTTGAGGCGGCTTCAAAAAGTTTTGCGATTGCGTCAAATTTTTCATCACGCGCTTTTTGCGCAAACGCGGCGTATTTCTGACTCGCGACGGTCTCTCCTGTAATCGCGGCTTTCAGATCCTCGATGGTTTTTGCGGGTTTGCTTTTACATCCCACGCTGAAAACCATAGCAATGGCAACAACCAACGCGGCAAAAGATTGTTTATTATTCATAGTACCTCTCCTTAAAATAAAATATATATTTTGTAATTCACCAAAACTACGGGTAATCCTGAGCTGACCCGAAATTTTTTGGCAGTCACTACAATTTCCATGTAATGTTTAAAAAAATTTTTTGTGCATTTCAAGATATTTTTTTGTGTTATCTGAAAAATATTCTTTTCACGACCTCTTTCATCCAGGGTTTAAAACTTCTTTTGGTCAATTCAAGCCCTGCGGCTTTGAAAATCTCAGCTTCGGTCGGATAAGGGAACGTTGTGCCGAGAAAACCGGAAAGCTTCCCGCCCTGGCGGATATGATGCGCCGCAAGGGAAACAAGCTCCCCCCCATGCTCTCCGACGCATGTGGCGCCGATCATCCTGCCGCCGCGGCCGATGATGCACTTCAGAAATCCCTTCGTATCCCCGGCAGCGACAGCCCTGTCATTATCCGAAAACGGGACAAGAACTATATCGCGCAGAATGCCGAGCGAGGCAGCCTGTTCTTCGGTATGACCAACATGGGCGACCTCCGGACTGGTATACGTCGACCACACAACAGACCGATAATCAATCTTTGCTTTTATCGGGGATAGTATATTGCGGAGTACGACGCCGGCCTGGTATCCCGCCATATGGGTAAAGAGATACGGGCCGGTCGCATCCCCGCAGGCAAAAATCGATTTCACATTCGTCCTCAGATATGGATCGGTAATTACAAACCCGCGCTGGTCGGTCTTCACCCCTATAGCATCGAGCCCCAGGTCTTTTGTAGCCGGCACCCTGCCGAGCGCCACCATGAGCATATCTCCCCTGATTGTTTTCGTCTTCCCCCCCCTTTCAATGACGACTTCACATCCGCTCAATCCGAACTTCCGGCACTCGATGATCTGCGAATCAAGTTCAAAAACGATACCCTCTTTACTGAAGACATCATGCATGAGCGGACCGACCTCGGCATCATCACGCGGAAAAAGCTTCGGGAGCATATCGATGATCGTAACAGACGATCCAAGATGACGAAACCCCTGCCCAAGTTCCAGGCCGATCGGCCCTCCCCCGAGTACGATCAGGTGTTTCGGCAACCGCGCACCGCTGAAAATCGTTTCGTTTGTATAGTACCGGATTCCGGCCAGTCCCTGTATCGGCGGCACCATCGGGCCCGACCCGGTTGCAATCACGATATGCCGTGCAGAAAATTCCTTTCCGCCGGCACGCACAGTATGCGGCGACGTTATGACCCCTTTTTCGCGGATCACATTCACCCCGAGACCCCTGAACCTCTCTTCAGAGTCATGGGGTTCTATTGTTTTCACGACTGATTGCACACGCCCCAGGACCCGCCGCAGGTCGACCCCTGCAATACGCGCATCTATGCCGAATTCACCGGCGCAGCGTATATCACGGGCAACCCGCGCAGCTTTTAAAAATGCCTTGCTCGGAACACACCCGAAATTGAGGCAATCCCCCCCCATGAGCCGGTCTTCAAACAGCGCGACCCGGGCCCCGAGTGTGGCGGCGCCTGCAGCGACGACCAGACCGGCGCTTCCGGCGCCGATGACAATAATGTGATAATCGTATTTCATGGTAATGCCCCCGTCTTAAAAAAAATTTTCAAAATTTCAACTCACGTCTTTTTTATTATGCGATTTATAATAATCATACCCTTTTTTCGCTGCCAGGGGGAATATCCCGAGGAGTGCAAGTGAAATAATAACTCCGGGGGAGAGTATTCCCGAAAGTGACGTTACAGAGGCGAGCTGATGCCCGGCATTGACATACAGTATCGTGCCGGCGAGCATACCCAGCTGCGAGACCCAGTAAAACTTCACCAGGGAAAATTTTGTCAGTCCCATCAGAAGGTTGATCATAAAAAAAGGGAAGAGGGGGATCAGCCGTAGCGTGAATAGATACCATGCCCCGTCGCGTTCGATCCCACTGTTAAAGGCAATCAGCGAATTCCCGAATTTCCCCTGCACCCAGTCACGGAGCAGGTACCGGGCGACCAAGCACGCGGCAGTGGCGCCGAGTGAGCTAGCGAACGACACGATAACCGTGCCGGCAACCACGCCAAAAACAGCGCCGCCCGCAAGGGTCATGATTGCGGCCCCGGGGAGCGACAACGCTGTGACGAGAACATATCCCGCAGCGTATAACAAAACAACAGCCGCCGGATGATCCCCATAAAGCTTCATCAGATTTTCCCGGGATTGCCTCAGATACTCAAGTGTCAGATATGAATCAAGCCCGAGCAGAAAGAATACAACAACAAGACCGCAGACCACGAGCACAATGATAATTTTTTTAACAACCGCACTTTTCATGCATCCTCCATAACATATACGCGTGTTTCACACTGATACATACAATGATAGAACAGAAGCATCATTATCTCTCCCCATAATATAGAGAAACAAGCTTTTCCGGAGAGGCCCCGCATGCATACAGCAGCTGAATGAGCCAATTGCGCAGGGTGGTATATATGATGCCGTCATGATGCCACTTCCTCGCGGAGGTCTTAACGGGATCATCAATGATCTCCACAGCAACCCTCATTTTTTTAATCCGATGCATGATTTCGGCGTCCTCCATCAGGGGAATTTCCGCATAACCTCCAATAGATGAAAAAAACGCACGCCTGAAAAAATGGCCCTGGTCCCCGAACGGAACGCGAGTCAGCCTGTTCCGCGCATTCGCCATCACAGCGATGAAACCCATTGCGGGATGATCACTGTCAAAACCGAGTGAAAAAGCCCCGGCCCTGCAGTCTCCATGCTCCATGAGATCGGCGATCCTGTCAAATGCTGTCGGGGGTAAATAAGTATCTGCATGAAGAAAAAGGACCACTTCACCTTCCGCCAGGGACCCGCCGCAGTTCATCTGGCTCCCCCTCCCCCTTGGCCCAATCACCGTCAAAACACCGGGGTCTGATATATTCCGTATCGTATCACCTTCCGGGTCGCCGTCAACGACAATAACCTGAATTGCATGCCCCCCCCTGATAGCATTAAGATGTTCCAGAAGAACGGGTATACGTTCGCTTTCATGGAGGACCGGGATAACGATCGAAATTTTCATTCGAACCACTCTTAGCTTCTATATGAAACCGGTTAAATCCCGGCTTCCAATTAAATGTAACAAACCTGATAAAAAGCTGTTCTTATTAAAAACAATTGGTAAACAAGAATTACTATTTTAATGTAAAACCAACTAAAAATTATGCAAGCAGTTTATCAAGAGACTCGAAAGCAATCGAAAAAAATCTTTTTCCTGAAAGGGGTGACCATATGAATTTAAATGAAAAAAAATCAGAAAAGGCTGATTTCCACAAATCGCCGGATAAAAACGGGTGGAGACTCGAAACCGCCGCTTTCGGCGCAGGCTGTTTCTGGGGCGTACAGCATATTCTCAGCAATATCCCCGGGGTCGCAGATACAACTGCAGGATATATGGGGGGAACACTGGAGGACCCGGATTACCGGCTGGTATGTTCGGGTAATTCCGGGCACGCTGAAACAGTACAGATCAGCTTCGATCCGGCAGTAATTTCATATGACGAACTCCTCGATTACTTCTGGCGCCTGCATGATCCGACGACATTAAACAGGCAGGGC
>JBFZEZ010000587.1:0-2712 GCA_041306585.1 Spirochaetota bacterium
GCATATGGAACGGCGTCAGGTGATTTGACAAAGCCGAAGCTTTTACAGGCTCTTTCTGTTGATTCACAAACGGTACGCATAACTTTCAGCGAACCCATGCTTGCCGCAGGAGCGACAACGGCTACAAATTACACGATTACTCCGTCAGTGGGGGTTATCGGCCCTGTAACGGCAACTACCGACCCGTCCGTGTTTATAGTTTCACATGCGAGTTACCAGACAGGATCGTTCTACACCATCGCGGGTACGATCGCTAATATCAAGGACAGTGCAAACAACATACTTATGGCTGTACCGAATAATCAGGCGACCTTCAGGGGCCAGGGACAACCGATCGAGGAGATCGACGATGGACCTCTGTTCTCCGACCCGTTTGCAGACGGAAGTTCATTCTCGTTTGCTTTCGGGTATAATGACAAGGTATATCTCGGCCCGAACGATACAGACAGCGGCGCATACAGGTTTGAGCCTGATGGAGCGAACCCCCTCATGGCAACCTTTTATGCATATTATCTTACAGCCTTCTATACTTTTAAGCCGGGCCCGGATGGGGCAACAGCGATCAGTTTTTTTGAATCCGGATCAACGCTTGATGGTAGTGACGGTCTTACAAAAGACTTTCTTTTCCTCGTGCCGATTGGGGCTCCAAAGATCAATTCTCTATGGTTTACAAAAGATATTGATTCCCAACTTGACTTTTCCAGGTGTCCATTATCCACATCGGCTGGTATGATGGGTGGTTTGGCTGTTTCTGTTTCAGCCAAATATATGTTTTTGGGTGTAATCGTGAATGCCAAAGACAAGGCCCCGGTGTTTAGAAAGTATTCTTTGAACGGTTCCACCTGCTCTGAATTCACAGATGACTGGAACAACGAAACTCAAAATATATTAGGTATCGGTTCGAACAACGGCAACATCTCAACAAATGGTGAATATGTCGGGATTGATACGATATTTGTCGACGGATCAACCTTGTATATTGCAAATAATGGGGGGGTGGCTTATGCAACTACATCCAATGGTTTTGATGATCTGGACGCGGGTGCTGATTTCACAAGTATGATCAATGAATCTTCAGCGTGCGCAAGTGTTCCTTCTAATTGGTGTGCTTCAACCAATAGAACTTTGAGGATTAACGCAGCTGATAAGATCCCTCCTGGAAGAAAAGGTATTCCTTTCATCACGAAGTATACCGACAGTACCCCGACCACGGTATATCTCATGGCAAGAAATATTACCACAATTTTTGGAGGGAAAACAAGGGCTGGTGGAGAATTGTGGAAGTGTTCCGGTACCTGTACAAACAAGGATAACTGGACCAGGGTTATTACATCAAGTTCTTCCGGTTCAAACAGTGGAATCGAGATTACCAATAATGTGGCCATCTCGATGCTCAAGGTAAATGGTACAAAACTTTACATTGGATTTGATAACCTCGTTGACGGCGCAAGGGTATATGTTGCGAATATAGTCCCAACCGGAGTTGGTTCATTTACCGAGGTCGGCAGGATTGCAGAAGCCAACTGTACTAATCATTCGGGTAATACGGGCGCACTCGGGGGCTATTGCTATACATACCAGATCCTCTCGACAACGACCATGCCGAAACAGGGTTACAACTACCTGTTCTTTACTTCAGGCTGCCGTGAAAATACGAGCGAAGGCGGGCTTTGTGATACAACATCAGGGGGTGTCTTTGTACCGCCCCCGATACGGGTCCTCATCCAAAAGGATTAAGAGCAACATACATGTCCCCGGTCAGAAAAACCGGGGACATGCTTTATCGTTTCACAATATTTTTGATTGCTATCTGATTATAATATGCTCGAGCCACATGTCGTGCAGGTTGCATTTAAGTACAAGATAAAATTCCCCCTTTGTGTCAGGGGGAAGAACAAACTGGGCTGAGGGATTAATCTCATGCCTGGTAAATGACTGTTTCTTCAGTTCTTTGAATCCCGTGTCAAGAAGCACCATTATTTCGACATAATGGTCGGTTGTATTTTCAAAAGGAGAGCTTTCAGTAATTCTTGTTTCTTTTTTTGTTTTATTGATTGAATAAATTGGAATGTGGCTCTGGTTGAGGTTCTTCCATCTGCCCGGTTCGGATTTTGTGTTGAATTTTTGAAGTATTTCCTCGTTGGTTATCCGGGTAATTGCCTTTTCCTGTTCCTGTTCATCAGAACTGCATCCCGTAATGAAAAATAACATAAAGGAAAATGCACATACGATACTGATTATGATTCTCATATCTCACTCCCTGTTGATAAAGTTTTTACAGTATAAATTTTAGCATTGAAGTAAATTAATTTGAAATCGCAGATCAAATAGTATACATTAATGTTATGTATATAAGCAATTTTCTGAGAGTCAAGTTTTTTACTATGTTAAAATTGAAAAACTTGCATGTAATTTGATCACGGGTTGGGTTGTTATTTATACACAGCCCAAGCCCGATCAAGGTCATCCGCCAGGGCGATTAAAAATCACCGGTGTTGGATAGATTAAAAATATCTCTCGCAGCCAGCCCCCTTCGGGGGGCTGGCTGTTTTTTCAAGGATAACTATATTGAAGAAGTCACGGGCATCTTCAGGGTAATTTAAAATGTGCATTCTCAATATTAAAAATGGAAGAAATATTCCCGAGAAATTATCGGACAAGGATTGAAGCACGGATCAAGGGAGATCATCATATTTTTTATCGAGAAGGTAT
>JBFZEZ010000588.1:0-3340 GCA_041306585.1 Spirochaetota bacterium
GCCCCAGAGTTTATTATGAAGGGTGTGGCTCATAGTTTCCATCTTTTTTTTATCGGCTTTACGCGGAAATAATTCAGTCTGGATAATCCCGAGATACTCCGCACATGCCTGCATGATTGCCCGCGACGGTTCCTGTGTTCCGCATTCGATTTTACAAAGATATGACGGGGTGACGCCCAAAGCATTCGCCATGTAACGCTGCTTGATGTTTTTATTTCTTCGAATCAAAGATATGATGTTTTCCAAAACGAGCCTCCCGAATCTCGAGAAAAAATACTATAGGCTATTTCTGCTGAGCAAGCATTATATCGAGCGAAAATAATTTTTCAGTTGTATTACCGCTGAAATCGGAAGCAATTATTTTAATCGTGTTAAGACCCTGAGCGTATGCGATTCCAGGGACTTTATAATAATCATCCTCAAATGAATGGGCGAATCCCTTTTTTTCGATTACGAGGCCCTTCGAAGTATAAACAATATTATTGAAAGTTTTTTTGATGACCAGCCTGTCGTTATGGTATGCTTCGAATTGATATATCCCGAGGCGTTCATTTTTTGATATTGAATCCACCAACTTTACCAGCAGGGGATAATTCTGCGTGAGCCTTACGTGTGAGTTGTTTTTCAGAATAACCAGTTTATCCCCAATTTTTATGGCAATATCAACGATCTGGGGGGGGAATATATCGGTATAAGCCGGCATAATTGTAAATGGATTGATCGAGTTCCAGTTTTTTGAATTAACAATAGAAAAATGAAGGTGCTTAGCATAAGAATGTCCCGTATTGCCGATGGTGCCCACGACATCTTTCTCTGAATATATTTTTTTTACCGTACCCCCCTCGTTAAGGTGCATATACAGGGAAAGATAATCCCCCTGATGTTCCAGAACACGATAATTTCCGGCACCCGGATGATTTTCAAGGGGATAGAGGGATTTGTCCCACATAAAAAGGAGGGTTCCCGGTTTTACCGGATAGACCTTTCCGTCCGTGCTGGTCATGTCCACACCATCATGAAAGTGGTCTAGACGGGACTCACCGAAGGTTGATGTGATTGAACCGCTGTCGAGCGGCCAGCGAAAGGAAACCTGCATAAAAGTTAAAAAGAGGATGCCCAAGTAACATACAATACGATTTATCATTGTTATTCTTCCTTTTTTACTCATCTTTACCTTCTTTCTCTTCTTTGGGAGAATCTTTAGTAACATGAATATGACAATATACACCCGGCTCTGTCCCGGAATAGTATAATTGTTCCGCAGTTTCAGGGCACTCACCATTTCTCCCGGCCACCTCACCTGACTTCAGGCAAATGGTTTCCCTCGATATCCCTTCGTCTGGAATGGCAAAATCAGGGGGGGGCGAATCTTTGAAAATCTTTTCAGTATACCCCATCCATACCGGAACTGCTAAAGAACTCCCGGCACGCCCTTTACCGAGGGAGACTCCGCCATTCCTGTTTCCGATCCACACGGCAGTAACAAGGTTGGATGTATAACCGACAAACCAGGCATCAATATAATTTGATGACGTTCCAGTCTTTCCAGCAATCTGGAAATCCGGCTTCTTTTTCTGCACTGCCCAATATGCCGTACCCCCCTTTTCAAACACCCCCCGCAACATCGAAATAGTGACAGCCGCGGCCCGGGGATCAATAATTTTTTTCAGTGATTTCCTCTTTTCTTCAACTTCCCTGAGAAGGTCCTCCTCATTGTTCCAGACTATTGTCCCGTTATAATCCTTTACGTATTTGATGCCGTAAGGATGTATAAAATTTCCTCCGTTCACGATGACAGAATGGAGTGTCGCATTTTCCATAGGGGATACTTCATAAGCCCCAAGTGCAAGAGAGAGCGTTTTTCCGAACCGTCTGCTCATATCGCTGTCGGAGAGGTCGAGTGATCCCTGAATATAACGGGAGATCGTATCATATCCTGTTTTGTCGAGCACTTTTACTGCAATGACATTGAGGGAGCCCTTAAGCGCTTCGCGGACTACGACTTCCCCTGCAAAAGAATTTTCGTAATTGGCGGGTGTATATTTTCCTTCGAATGTTGTTTTTTCATCGACGAACAGGGTTGATGGGGTTATGTCCTTATTTTCTATTGCGGCGCAATATATGATGGGTTTGAATGATGAACCCGGCTGGCGCTGGATCTGAGAGACATGATCGTACTGATTACTCATGGAAAATTCCGAACCGCCTTCATATGCGATAATTTCGCCCGTGGCGGGATCAAGAGATACAAGCGCACCCTGGATATTGTCTCCTTTCTCGTTTTCGAGCCGGGACTGCTCCTCATCATCAAGTCCCTGCGCTTTTTTCACATGGTATTCGCGTTGTGCCGCTATCCCGTCTTTCAATGACTGGACTGCAACGTCCTGTTTCTGCCCGTCGATCGTGGTAAATACGGTCAGGCCACCCTTTTTCAGGGCATCTTCACCGAATTTATCAACAAGGATACGCCGGATATGCTCGATAAAAAACGGGGCCCGGTTTACCCGGTAAGTGCTGAACATAAAACTCCCAATTAATGATGAAATCACAAAGGAATGATTATCATATACTACGTCCCATTTCTTGAGAAACTTTTTGTACATGAGCTCAGCCTTTCGTTCTTTTATAAATCCTGCATCGACAAGAGACTGCAATATACGCCGCGTCTTGCGGATCGAATTGTTAATATTGAGGAGCGGGGAATACATTTTCGGGTTGGATATGGTTGCCACTATCATCGCGGTTTCCACCTCATTCAGTTCCTTCACAGATTTCCCGAAAAACATCTTGGAGCTCGATTCAACGCCGTATGCGCCGCTCCCGAAATAAATGACATTCAGATACATCGAGAGGATGTCCTGCTTGTCGTATTTTCTTTCGATGTCGAGGGCGCAGAAGGTCTCGTAGATTTTCCTTTTCAGGTTTCTTTCCATATCTGTGAAAAGGACTTTTGCGAGCTGCTGGGTTATCGTGCTTCCCCCCTGGACGACTTTAAAATTAATGATGTTTACGCTCATGGCCCGGAGAATCCCCGGGATACTGATACCGTTATGTTTGTGGAAATCCCTGTCTTCGCTTGCGATGACTGCCTTGACAAGGCTTGTCGGGATATAATCGTATGGAACGATCTCCCGCTTCTCCTCGAAAAATTCCCCTATAATCTCATTATTGCGGTCGTAAATGCGTGTCGGAATATCCACGACCTTGGCTGATACGTCGACATCGCGGTAACTATATACAAACCCTTCCTTCAGTTCCTCCGTATGATCTATAAGTTTCTTGTATTTTTCAAGTTTTTCGAAGGCCTTTTTCCGGTTCTGTTCCCATTCGAAATACACGG
>JBFZEZ010000589.1:0-2978 GCA_041306585.1 Spirochaetota bacterium
GAATAGAAGTTCTATTTTTTATTCCCAGAAATGACCAGCGGCCATAAAAGGAGAAACTTCATGAAAGCTAAACGCACAATTCCGCAAGGCACACTTGATAACGAAAATCTATTTAAAAGTGAGTTTTATAAAAGATTCACCCTTCGTCCCAATTCCGCTCCCCTGCAATTGACCGACACTATAAAAAAAGATTATTTGTTCCCGACCTTTTATGGGGATGTGACCTGCGCCATGGGCATATTTCTCTGTTCGTATCAAAAGGCGGAAAAACTCATCGCGGAAAAACTTCACCCGAAAATCAAACCGGTACGAATGACAAAAGGGAGGGCCCTCATCGCGTTCTCCTGTTACGAATATAAAAACGTCATGAATGTTCCTCCATATAATGAAATCGCCATGGCAATTCCAATCATGGTAAATGCCCGTTTCAGCCCTGCGGTGTTGCCCATGATTACCAACTTCAGTCATTCCGGGTATTACATTGCGGGAATGCCTGTCACCTCATACGAGAACCAACTGAGGGGGAATAAAATCTGGGGGCTCCCCAAGGTTACACAGGATATCGACATTAACCGCGAAGGCGCTGATTGTGTGACCATTGCATATGAAGATGACAAACGTCCCTACTTCACCCTCAGGGTCCCCACCGGGGGGTCGCCAACTGTATTTGATGTTTCGTCATTCTTGTACACACACCAAGGGGGGGAAATTCTTCGCAGCGAAACCAATTTCAAGGCCCGGTTTAATGTCACCAAGCACATGGGGCAGCTTTTTAGCAAAGGCGCCATGCCGGATAGGGAATACCTGGCCCTGGGCGATACCCCCTCGGCCCGCCTCCTCCACGAGCTTGACATCGAACGCCATCCATTCCAGTTCAGATATGCCGAGCACATGGAGGCGTGCTTTGATTTACCGGACCCTAATCCGCCATCATGGCTTTTGGAAATTAATTAATATGCAGATATTACTCCGATACCACAAGCAAGGTGCTGTATGAACAACAATCCTAAAATAGTCTTCCTCGGTACAGGGGCCATTGGTCAAAGCGTGGGGGGATGGATCGCGCCTCACTATAACAACCTGTATTTTCTCGACCAGGGCGAAGTCGCTGACACCCTGAAAAAAAAAGGCATTCGATTGTTCGAGATGGGCGGCGACAAGAACGCAGCGGCCCTTAAGGTCAAGGTCCTTGATGACATCAAGGAGATCAAGGGGGCGGATGTTATCGTTCTGGGGGTTAAAAACTACAGCCTGGACGCAGTCGCCAAAAACGTGCGGTCGGTCACCGGTGACACCCCGATAATCATCGGCATGCAGAACGGCTTGGCCAACCAGGAAATCCTGCCGCGCTACTTTTCCCGCGTCATGTATTGCATCATAGGATACAATGCGTGGATCGACAGTCCGGGCGTTATCGGCTATCAAAAAAAAGGCCCCCTGATCATTGGCACCGCGGACAATCGCCTGAGCGAAGAGATGAAGATCGTAGTAGACATTTTTAACCGCGGGGTTCAGACCATCGTGACCGACCATTTACAGGACGCGGTGCACTGCAAGATCATTATCAATCTTACCAATTCCCTGGTCACCCTTGTGGGCCACGGCTTTAAACCGATTTCCGACGAAAGTATTTTCCAGACGCTGCTGACCTCGATGCTGTACGAAGGTGTCCAGATCGTAAAGGCAGCAGGTATCCGCGAGTGTAAAATCGGCGGCATGCCCCCCTGGATCAAGCTTAAGCTGGGGGCCACATTCCCTCAATTCATCACCCGGCCCTTGTTCCGCAAAAACGTTAAGAAGATGGTGGTCAGCAGCATGGCCCAGGACATCATCCAGCGCAAGGGGCATGATTCCGAGCTCGACACCATCAACGGCTACATAATCAGGCTTGCGGACCGCCATGGTCTGGCAGCGCCTTTTAACCGGACCATTTATGATCTGTGTGCCCGCACCTTCTCGAAGCCCGTGTTTGAGCCCATGGATGTAAAAGATGTACTGGCTGAGGTGCAGAAAAAAACAGCCCTCTGAGCCATGCAGCTACCTGCACAAAAAAAATAGTGACCAGCCGCGGCAATGGATATAGTACGGGATCATGATCGTCATGCTGCTGTATAACCTCTGCATTTTTAGAATATACCCCTGGTGCTGATAGTCGACCATATTCTCAATTATTTGTCATTACTTCCTCATATCGAATCGTAGGTTCCCGGCAATCTGGTCGCGCATGTTTTCATAGCCCGGCATTGACCTGCCCGGAGCGGACCTCGTTTGTCCGGGGGTTCCACGCTATCACAGCTTTCGCACGGGCCCCGCCTGCCGAAGTCCCGACCCGCAAAATGTCCTTGAGCGCTTTCTCCATTTCAGACCGCGCGAAGGAGGAATTCATCCGGGAGATATATGCGCAGTCCGGGGTCAGGTGAGCATCACGATGGTGTTATCTTTTCGCTTTAACCATTAGCCAGGCAGTCTGTATATACTTTGATATAAAAAATTGAACGCAAAGCTTTGCATATAAAAAATATTTTAAAAAAAATTAACGTTTGTTTAAGACATATTTGTCTGGATTTTTTTTATAAAAAATAATCATCCATCGGTTGCATTTTGCGAAATAAAGAGTATATTTCAATTGATACCATAATAAATTAGAGTATTGATGTTCGGAGGCGAATATGAAGAGATCAAACAATTTTACCCTGTCTGTTGTTTTTATGGCTTTTTTTTCGATGAGTTTTATATCGTGTGTATTAACCTTTGGCCGTCCCGAGAAAGAAACCGGTATTGTTTCAGGAAGGGTAAATGCCAGTGCGACCATCGCCTTAATTCAGGCGGATGGCACTACACGGACTGCCACAACCAGCACGGAAAATCCAATATATATTTTTAAAGAAGTTCCTGTGGGAAAAGCGAAAATTGATACTACAATTGAAGAAGAAACCACAACTCAGGCGAATAAGGTCAATGCTAATAATACAAATATA